>JBIQML010000122.1:0-10294 GCA_044463405.1 Nakamurella lactea
GCGGCCGAGAGCGCCCGGCGGCGGGAACTGCTGCCGGCGGCGGCGCTGGGCGAGTTCGGTCCGGCGCTGGACAGGTTGGCAGCAGCACGCGGCGACGTGACCGGCGGGTTGGCGCCGGGCCGGGTGGTGCTGGTGGTGTTCGCCGCGGATCACGGCATCGCCTACGCCGACGTGTCCGCCTACGTCCCGAACGACACCGCCAGACGGATCAGCGATCTGGCAGCCGGGGCGGGGCCGATAGCGTCGCTGGCGGCCGAGGCGGGCGTCGTGGTGCGGACCGTTGACGTCGCGGTGCGCGGCGATCTGTCGGACTCGGCGGTGGATCGGGCGCATCACGTGCGGACCGCGTGCGGGCGGATCGACATGCAGGACGCGATGTCCGCGGAGGAGACGGAGCAGTGCCTGGATGCCGGGCGGGCCATGGCGGACGCCGAGGTCGACGGCGGTGCGGACCTGCTGATCGGCGCCGTCTGCGGCGTCGGGGTGAGCACACCCACCGCGGCGCTGGTGTCGGCGGTGACGGGCATGGAGCCGGTGGACGCCACCACCAGGGGGTCGGGCATCGACGACGCGGGCTGGATCGCCAAGTGCGAGGCGGTGCGCGATGCGCGCTTCCGCGCGCGGGACAGCTTCGGTGACGTGGCGGACCTACTGCGGATCGCCGGGGGGCCCGACCTGGCGGCGCTGACCGGGTTCATCGCGCAGGCCGCCGCGCGCCGCACCCCGGTGCTGATCGACGACGTCCCCTCCGCCCTGTGCGCGGTGCTGGCGAACAGGCTCGCGCCCGGCGCCGACGGCTTCGTCATCGCCGCCGAAACCGTGCCGGAGCGCACTTACGCCCGGCTGCTGCAATTGCTGGGGATCTCGGCGGTGTCGGCGCACAACATCGGCCTCGGGTCCGGTTCCGGTGCGCTGCTGACGGTCCCAGCACTGCGCGCCGCCGCCCGATTGATCGACCGGGCCGAGCAGCTCGACGACACGTCCGCGCGCACTGAGCATGCCATCGAGGCCTGGGACAGCGAGTTGCTGTAGGGCGGTATGTCCGAAAGGCCGTTCCCGCGGGAACGCGTCCGGCAGGTCCGCGTCTCGGAACCGGCCGCCGCGCCGTGTCGCCCGGACCCAGCGCTCCTCCCCCCACGCGCTGTGGGCCGCCTACTCCAGCCGCCAGTCGATGGGCTCGGCGCCCTGCCCGGTCAGCAGCTCGTTGGTGCGGGAGAACGGCCGGGACCCGAAGAACCCGCGGTCGGCCGACAGCGGTGACGGGTGCGGCGAGGCGATCACCGGAACACCTCCCAGCGCCGGCTTGAGCGACTGCGCGTCCCGGCCCCACAGGATCGCCACCAGCGGCCCTCCCCGGCGCACCAGGGCGGCGATGGCCGCGTCCGTGACCTTCTCCCAGCCCTTGCCCCGGTGCGAGGCCGGCGATCCGGGGGCCACCGTCAGCACCCTGTTCAGCAGCACCACGCCCTGCCGGGTCCAGGCCGACAGGTCGCCGTGCTCCGGGGGTTCGATGCCCAGGTCGCTTCGCAGCTCCCGGTAGATGTTGGCCAGCGACCTCGGCAGCGGCCGGACGTGCGCGTCCACCGCGAACGACAGCCCGATCGGATGCCCCGGCGTCGGATAGGGATCCTGCCCGACGACCAGCACCCGCGCGTCCTGCAGCGGCGCCGTGAAGGCCCGCAGGATGTTCTGGCCCGCCGGCAGGTACGTGCGCCCCGCGGCGACCTCGGCCCGCAGGAACTCCCCCATCGCCGAGATCTGCGCCGCGACCGGCTCCAGCGCGGCGGCCCACCCGGGGTCGATGATCTCGGCGAGCGGACGCGGCACGGTTGGCACGGTACCGCGCGCACCGACCGATCCCACCGCGCAGGTAGCCCGAAGTTGCACCAGGTAGCCCGAATTTGCCGGCGTGTCGCGACAACTTCGGGCTACCTACCCGCAGCAGGGCCCCGCAGCAGGCCGGCTACCTACCCCGCAGCAGGGCCCCGCAGCAGGTCAGCGGAAGTGCTCCCAGCCCTGCTCGCCCTCGTACGGCGCGCCGTCCACCGTGACGCCAGAACCCGCACGGACCACGCCGATCGGCTGCCACGGCGACGGCAGGTCGGTGCCGGCCGGGAAGGTGGCCGCCAGCGCGTGATCGTCACCGCCGGTCAGCAGCCAGCCCCGGGCGTCCTTGCCCAGCGCCGAGGCCACCTCGGCCAGCCGGCCCGGCACCGGCAGCGCCGCCGTGTCGACGTCGATCGACACCCCGGAGGCCTGCGCGACGTGTCCCAGATCGGCCAGCAGGCCGTCCGAGACGTCGATCATGGCGGTGGCCCCGGCGGCGGCCGCGATCGGCCCGGCGGACAGCGGCGGCTCCGGCACCTTGTAGGCGCTGACCACCAGGGCGGGCGAGCGGAATCCGCGGGACAGCACGGCGAATCCGGCGGTCGCCCAGCCGACCCGGCCGGCCAGCGCCACCACGTCGCCGGGGCGCGCACCGGACCGCAACACCGGCTCGGCGCCGCGCAGGTCACCCAGCACGGTCAGCGCGATGCTCAGGGTGTCCGAGCGGGTCAGGTCGCCACCGACCAGGCTCGCGCCGAGTTCCCCGGCGGCCGCCGTGATGCCGCCGCCGACGGCGGTGACGAGGTCCGCGGGAGTGTCCGCGGGCGCGGCGAGCGCCACCACCAGGGCGGTGGGCAGCGCCCCCATGGCGCAGATGTCGGCCATGGCGGCCAGCGCGGCCCGACGACCGATCTGCTCGCCGGTGGCCCAGTCGGTGCGGAAGTGCACCCCGTCCACCAGCATGTCGGTGCTGATCACCACCCGGCCGTCCTGGGCCCGCACCACCGCCGCGTCGTCGCCCGGCCCGACCAGCGTCCCGGCGGCCGGCGCCAGGTCGGCCGTGATCGCCTCGATCACCGCGAATTCTCCGGCCGCGGCGAGCGATCCTGCGGCCGGTGGTTGCTGTTGCGCTGACATGCCTCTCCCTGTCCGGACCGGTCGGCGGTCCGGTCGCAGTGACGGTACCGGCCCGCCCGGCGCCCTCGCCGTCGGGCCGATAGGCTGGCACGCGTCCGCGCGGGCCCGCTGCGCAGCACGCCCGGCGGCGCACGGCACGGCAGCGCTCGGCAGCGTCGTCGGCAACGAGAGGGGCACCGAAGTGGTCCAGGCCTACATTCTGATCCAGACCGAGGTCGGGCAGGCAGCCGACGTGGCCGGCCGGATCCGCGACATCCCCGGTGTGATCAGCGCGGAGGACGTGACCGGCCCGTACGACGTGGTGGTGCGCGCCGAGGCGAACTCCGTCGACGAGCTCGGCAAGCTGGTGGTCGCGCGGGTGCAGGGCGTGGAGGGCATCACCCGCACGCTGACCTGCCCGGTCGTCAACCTGTAGCGGGCCGCTTCGTGGCGGCTCCCGCCGACCAGCATCAGGTGTCCGAGGACCAGCCCCCCGACGGCCCGGCGCGACAGTCCCATCACCGGCTTCCGGTGATCCTCATCGCCTGCGCCCTGGTGCTCACGATCGGGGTCATCGTCACCGTCGTCGTGCTGGCGAACCGGGCACGCCACCAGGCATCCGGACCCGACACCGGCCCGCTGGCGGTGCCGGCGGCGCCGGCTCCGGGCGCCGGGGGTCGCTACTGCGGCGTGCTGATGAGCGCGCTGCCGGAGACCTTGGGCTCGCTACCCCGCCGCACGCTGGTCGGCCAGCACACCGGTGTGGCGGCGTGGGGGGATCCGGCGCTGATCCTGCGCTGCGGGCTGGCCGACCCGGCGGAGCTGACCTGCTCCTCGGCGCTGACCCAGTTCACCGACGCCGGCGGCGGATCGGTGGCGTGGCTGCGGCTGTCGGACCCGTCGGCGGTGACGTACATCGCCGTGGACCGCCCGGTCCGGATCGCCGTCACCATCCCGCCGGGCACCGGGGTCGGCCCCATCCAGCAGCTCTCGCAACTGATCGCCGCGGACCTGCCGAGCAGGTCGGTGTGCACCAACGGCACCGTCAACCCTCCGGACAACGGCTGAGCGCTCGGCAGGGCGGCAGGACCCGGCCGCTCTTCAGCGCAGGCCGGTGCCGCGGGCCAGCGCGGTGCGGACCATCGTCGTGAGCAGCTCCGGGTAGCTCAGACCGACCGCCTGCCACATCCGCGGGTACATGGAGATCGGTGTGAACCCTGGCATGGTGTTGACCTCGTTCACCGTCACCGCCCCGTCGCCGCCGACGAAGAAGTCGACCCGCGCGAGACCCTGCGCGTCCAGCGCGGTGAACGCCCGCACGGCCGCCTCCCGCACCGCCCGGTTGACCTCGTCCGGGAGCTGCGCGGGGATGTCGAACGAGGTCACGTCGTCCAGGTATTTGGCGTCGAAGTCGTAGAAGCGTCCGTCGGCGGTGACGTGGATCTCGGCGGTGGCCGACGCCTCGACACGGCCGTCCGGGAACTCCAGCACTCCGCACTCGATCTCCCGCCCCGCCACGGCCGATTCGACCAGCACCTTCGGATCGTGCACACGGGCCTGCGCCACGGCGGCGTCCAGGTCGGCCCAGTCGTCCACCCGGGACACCCCGAGCGACGATCCGGCCCGGGCCGGCTTGACGAACACCGGCAGCCCCAGCCGGTCCCGCTGCTCGTCCGGCAGCCTCGTCACCCCCGGCCGGAGCACCGCGTAGGGGGCGACCTCCAGGTCGACCGCGGCCAGCAGCTTCTTGGTGAACTCCTTGTCCATGGCGGCGGCGGAGGCCAGCACACCCGGGCCGACGTAGGGCAGGTTCGCCAGCTCCAGCAGTCCCTGCAGCGTGCCGTCCTCCCCGTACGGGCCGTGCAGCAGGGGGAACACCACGTCGACGTCCAGCGAGGCGCCCGCCCCGGAGCGGCCGGGGGCGGTCAGTGCGGTGGACGTGGTGTCGGTGCGCAGCGTCACCGCGGTGCCGTCGGTGATCTCCGGCAGGTCGCGGCCGACGATCGCGGGGGTCTCGGCCGGGTCGAGTTGCAGCCATTGGCCACTGCGGGTGATGCCGATGGCGGTGACGTCGAACAGCCCGGGGTCCAGGTTGGCCAGCACGCTGGCGGCGGAGGTGCAGGACACGGCGTGCTCTCCGCTGCGGCCGCCGAACACGACAGCGACCCGGATGCGGCGTTCAGGCATGGAACACACCCTACGGTTGCGGGGGGCGAGGTCTGCGGTGCGCGACACGCGGGGCCGCCACTGGCCGCCGCCTGGGCTCGAGGATTTCGCCGGGCCCGAGGATTTCGCCGGAGATCGCGGGTTTCGCCGACGGGCGGTTCACTCCGCGCCGGGCGGGCCGTCCATCAGCATGTGGATCATCTCCTGCGGGGGCATGCGCTGGTAGCACACCCGGTACACCCCCTCGGTGATGGGCACCTCGATGCCGTGCCGCAGCGCCAGGTCGCGCACGGACCGGCAGCTGGCCACGCCCTCCGCGACCTGACCGCCGGTGGCCGCCAGCGCGGCCGGCAGCGTCATCCCGGTCCCCAACCGGTGCCCCAGCGACCGGTTGCGGGACAGCGGCGACGCGCACGTCGCCACCAGGTCCCCCAACCCGGCCAGACCCGCGAAGGTGGCTGTGCAGGCGCCAAGTGCCCGGCCGAGCCGGGTCAGCTCGGCCAGGCCGCGGGTGATCAGCGAGGCGCCGGTGTTGCCGCCGAGTTGCAGCCCGTCGGCAATGCCGTAGGCCAGCGCGATGACGTTCTTGCCGGTGCCGGCGATCTCCGCGCCGATCACGTCGGTGATCGTGTAGGGCCGGAAATAGCTGGTGCCGCTGGCGCGCTGCACCGCGGCGGCCCCGGGGCGGTCCCGGCACGCCAGCACCGTGGTGGTGGGCTGGCCGAGGGCGATCTCCTTGGCCAGGTTCGGTCCGGTGAGCACCACGATCCGGTCCGGGTCCACCCGGCCCACCTGCGCCACCAGTTCGCTCATCCGCAGCCCGGTGCCCACCTCGATGCCCTTGGCCAGGGAGACCACCGGCCCGGACGCCGGCAGCAGGTCACGAAAGACCGTCAGGTTCTCCCTGAGGGCCTGGCTGGGCACCGCCAGCGCGACGGCCTGCGCGTCCGCCAGGGCGCGCTCCAGGTCGTCGGTGGCCTGCAGCCCGTCCGGCAGCGGCACACCGTCCAGGTAGTCCGGGTTGACCCGCTCCTCGGTGATGGTGGCAGCCAGCGATCCGCGGCGACACCACAGCAGCACGTCGCGTCCCGCATCGGCGAGCACCTTGGCGTAGGCCGTTCCCCACGATCCGGCCCCCAGCACCGCGAAGCGCTGCAGGCTCTGGGTCACCGGCCGGACCCGTCACCGGACTCCCGGGCCGCCTTCTTGGGGTCGAAGAACGTTTCCGGGGCCTGCTCGCCGCGCAACTCGGCCAGCATGTCCCGAATGCGCCCCATGATCAGGTAGGAGACGTCGCGGATGGCCCGGTTGTCGATCGGCTTGCCACGCCAGGCGGACAGGTCGATGGGCTCGCCGGCCACCACGTGCACGTCCTTGCGGGGCAGCGGTTTGAAGCGCAACCCGCTGCGGTAGGAGCTGTACACCCGGTGCGATCCCCAGTGCGCCACCGGGATCACCGGGAAGTCCCCGGACAGCGCCAGGGCGGCCACCCCGGGGCGCGGTCGCATCGGCCACAGGTCGGGGTCCTTGGTCACCGTGCCCTCGGGATAGATCAACACCGCCTTGCCGTCCCGCAGCGCGGCCGTCGCCTCCGACAGCGCGGTCTGGCCGGCGCCGCCGCCGCGTTCCACCGGGATCTGGTCGGTGCCCGCCATGACCCTGCCCACCACCGGCAGCTTCCACAGCGACGCCTTGGCCATCACGTGCGGCAGTCGTCCGGAGGTGCGGATGAACACGGTGTCGAACACCGGGTCCAGGTGCGAGATGTGGTTGGCCACCACCAGCACACCACCCGGCACGGCGATCCGTTCCGCGCCGGAGAACCGCCGCCGCCCCAGCAGGTGGGTGGCCGGGAACAGCGCGGCCTCGCAGAGCTTGATCCAGGCGTTGCCCTTCTCGTACACCGGGCTGAGCCTGCCGGCAAAGCTGCCGCCGAGCGCCACGTCTGCTCCCTCCGTCGAACCACAGACCAGCCTATTGCCCGGCACACGACCCGCGGCGCAGCGACCCGAATCGGCGCCATGGGTTGACCAGACCACACGGTGACGCCGCACAATGGCCACTGTGACCTCCACCAGCCATCGGCCGACCCACCACGTCGTGGAACCGTTCCACGTCCCGCGCGAGAGCGGGGATCGCGCCACCGCGCCGGAGGAACCACCCGGCAGCACGGCGGACGACCGCACGCCGGCCGCGGACGGTGACGGTGTCACCCGGGAACTCCTGCCGGCCGATCGGTTCTCCAACCGTGAGCTGTCCTGGCTGGATTTCAACGCGCGGGTGCTGGCGCTGGCCGAGGACCCGACGCAGCCGTTGCTGGAGCGGGTGAAGTTCCTGGCGATCTTCGCCTCCAACCTGGACGAGTTCTACATGGTGCGGGTCGCCGGCCTCAAGCGCCGCAGCCAGATGGGGCTGGCCGTCACCAGCGCCGACGGCATGACGGCCTCCGAGCAGCTGACCAGGATCTCCGCCCGCACCCAGGAACTGGTGGAGCGGCTGGGCCGGTGCTTCACCGACGAGGTGCTGCCGGCGCTCGAGTCCACCGGGATCCGGCTGGTGCACTGGGATCAGATCGAGGCGGAGGACCGGGCCAGGCTGGCGGAATACTTCACCCAGCAGATCTTCCCGGTGCTCACCCCGTTGGCCGTCGATCCTGGCCACCCGTTCCCGTACATCTCGGGGCTGAGCCTGAACATGGCGATCATCGTGCGGGATCCGCAGACCGGCACCGAACGCTTCGCCCGGCTCAAGGTGCCCAACAACGTGGACCGTTTCGTGCGGGTGCGTCGCGGCGTGGACGACTTCCTGCCCATCGAGGACCTCATCGCGGCGCATCTGGGAGAGCTGTTCCCCGGCATGCAGGTCAGCGAGCACCAGACGTTCCGGGTCACCCGCAACGCGGACTTCGAGGTCGAGGAGGACCGCGACGAGGACCTGCTGCAGGCCCTGGAAAGGGAGTTGGCGCGCCGCCGTTCCGGCCCGCCGGTGCGGTTGGAGATCGCCGACACCACCAGCAAGCGGATCCTCGGGCTGCTGCTGGGCGAGCTGGACGTGGATCCCGGCGACGCGGTGGAGGTGCCGGGACTGCTGGACCTGTCCAGCCTCTGGCAGCTCTACCGCCTGGACCGGCCCGCGCTGAAGGATCCGCCGTTCGTGCCGGCGACCCCTCCGGCCTTCGCCGAGGGCGAGACGCCCAAGAGCGTGTTCGCCACGCTGCGGGACGGGGATGTGTTGCTGCACCACCCGTACGAGTCGTTCGCGACCTCCGTGCAGCGCTTCATCGAGCAGGCGGCCGAGGATCCGCGGGTGCTGGCGATCAAGCAGACCCTGTATCGCACCTCCGGTGATTCGCCGATCGTGGACGCGCTGATCTCCGCCGCCGCGGCCGGCAAGCAGGTCGTGGTGCTGGTGGAGATCAAGGCGCGCTTCGACGAGCAGGCCAACATCACCTGGGCGAAGGCGCTGGAACGGGCCGGGGTGCACGTGGTGTACGGCCTGGTGGGTTTGAAGACGCACTGCAAGGTGGCGCTGGTGGTGCGCCAGGAGGGCCCGATGATCCGGCGCTACTGTCACGTCGGCACCGGAAACTACAACCCCAAGACCGCCCGCATCTACGAGGATCTTGGCCTGCTGACCGCGGATCCGGAGATCGGCGCTGACCTGACGGACCTGTTCAACGTGCTGACCGGATACTCCCGGCAGACCGAGTACCGCAACCTGCTGGTGGCCCCGCACTCCATCCGGGCGGGGATCATCGAGCGGATCGAGCGGGAGATCGCCCACCAGCGCGCCGGACGGCGCGGGCTGGTGCGGCTGAAGATGAACTCCATCGTCGACGAGCAGGTGATCGACGCGCTGTATCGCGCATCCCAGGCGGGGGTGACGGTGGACATCACGGTGCGCGGAATCTGCACGCTGCGCGCCGGAGTCCCCGGTCTGAGCGAGAACATCACCGTCCGGTCGGTGGTGGGGAGGTTCCTGGAGCACTCCCGGATCGTGCACTTCGGTGGCGGTGATCCGGGCGGTGGGGCCGACTCTGCCGGCTCCGCCGGCGAGGAGTACTGGATCGGCAGCGCGGACATGATGCACCGCAATCTGGACCGGCGGGTGGAGGCGCTGGTACGGGTGACGGACCGGACCGCGGTGGGCCGGCTGGCGGACATCCTGGGCATGATGGCGGATCCGCAGACCCGCTGCTGGATCCTCACCCCGCAGGGCTGGCAGCACTCCCCCGCCGACGGGCCGGGACGGGATGTGCAGGCGGAACTGGTTCGGAAGGTGACGGGTGGCGAGTGACGCGGCGCCGGTCCTGGCGGCGGGGGCGGTGCTGTGGCGACCGTCGCGCAAGCACGGCGTGAAGGTGGCGGTGGTGCACCGTCCGCGGTACGACGACTGGTCGCTGCCCAAAGGCAAGGCGCAGGCTGGAGAGTCCCTGCCGGTGACGGCGCTCCGCGAGGTCGTCGAGGAGACCGGGTTCGCGGTCCGGCTGGCGCGCCGGGTGAGCGTGGCCGGCTACTCCGTCTCGTCGGGTCAGAAGACGGTGCACTACTTCTCCGGCGTCGTCACCGGTGGTCGGTTCAGCGCCAACAAGGAGGTCGACGAGCTCGACTGGCTGCCGCTCCGCAAGGCGCGAAAGCGGCTGAGCTACCGGTTCGACCGGCGGGTGCTGGACGCGTTCGCCGGCCTGCCGCCGGATCTGAGCACCGTGGTGCTGGTGCGGCACGCCCGCGCCGGCCAGCGGGATTCGTTCACCGGCGACGACGCGGATCGGCCGTTGGACGGTAAGGGATCCCGGCACGCGGCGGCGCTGACGGCCGAGTTGACGCCGTTCGGACCGGTCGCGGTCTCGGCCGCGCCGCTGCTGCGGTGTCGGCAGACCGTCCAGCCGCTCGCGGCGTCGCTGCGGGTGAAGGTCGGCTTGGAGCCGTCGCTGTCCGAGTCGGAGTACCAGCGAGATCCGGCGGCCGCCCGCCGCCGCGTCACCGAACTGGCGCTGCACGACACCGGTTCCGGGCCGGCCGTGATCTGCAGCCAGGGGGGTGTGATCCCCGGTGTGGTGAAGTCGCTGGCGTCGCGGTCGAAGCTGTCGGTGCCCACGGTCGCCACGCCCAAGGGCGCGTTCTGGGTGTTGAGCTTCGAGGGCAAGCAGTTGCGCCAGGCCGACCGATACGTGCCGTCGGACGGC
>JBIQML010000123.1:0-10172 GCA_044463405.1 Nakamurella lactea
CACTTCCAGGAGTGGTGGATCCGGCATCGGGCGGCGATCCCGGCGATGTCCATCACGCCGATCGGCGCCGACGAGGCCCGCCCCGCCCCCGGGGTGCTGGAGGCCATCGGGGAGGCGGACGCGATCCTGATCGCGCCGTCCAATCCGGTGGTGTCCATCGGCACCATCCTGGCGGTGCCGGGCATCGCCGACGCCGTCCGGGCGGCCGCCGCCCCGGTGGTCGGCGTGTCCCCCATCATCGGCGGCAGCCCGGTGCGCGGGCACGCCGACGCGTGCCTGGCCGCGATCGGCGTGGAGTGCTCGGCGCAGGGCGTGGCGGCGCACTACGGCGCCCGCTCCGGCGGCGGGCTGCTGGACGCGTTCCTGGTGGCCGACGGCGACGCCGCGGCGGTGGACGGGCTGGTCGTGGGGAAGGCGCCGCTGCTGATGAGCGATCCGGACGCCACGGCGGCGATGGTGCGCGCGGCGCTGGAGCTGGTCGATGTCCGGGCCTGACACCGTGAGCGACGGCGAAGCGAACGAGCACCGTCGCGACGAAGTCGCAGGTGCCGAGAGCGGAGGCCGGAGCGAACAATCCAGCACGGCGCACCGCCCGACCGGTGCCCCGCCGGCGGCACGCGGGCTGCAGGTGCTGCCCGTCACCGGCCTGCCCGACGTCCGCCCCGGCGACGACCTGGCGGTGATGATCGCCGATGCCGCCGACCGTGCCGCCGGGGGGATCGCCGACGGCGACGTGCTGGTGGTCACCTCCAAGATCGTCTCCAAGTCCGAGGGCCGGCTGGTCACCGCACCCACCGATCCCGTGCAGCGGGACGCCGTGCGGCGGGCGCTGATCGACGCCGAGACCGTCCGGCTGGTCGCCCAGGTCGGCCGCACCAAGATCGTGGAGAACAGGCTCGGACTGGTGGCCGCGGCCGCCGGCATCGACGCCTCCAACGTGCGCGCGGACGAGATCGCGCTGTTGCCGGAGGATCCGGACGGCTCCGCGGCCGCGCTGGTGCGTGCCATGGCCGCTCGCGGGCACCGGGTGGGCGTGGTGATCACCGACACCCAGGGCCGGGCGTGGCGCAACGGCGTCACCGACGTGGCGATCGGCGCCGCCGGGCTGCCGGTGCTGGACGACCACCGCGGCGGGGTGGATGAGTTCGGCAACGAGCTGGTGGTCACCCAGGTCGCCGTCGGCGACGAGATCGCCGCGGCCGCCGACCTGGTCAAGGGCAAGCTGTCCGGCGTCCCGGTGGCGCTGTTGCGCGGGCTGGACGCACCCGGGCTGCCCGAGGATGCGCCACCGGGTTCCCCGTCACCGCCCGACGGCACGCCCCCCGCCGGCCGGGCGGCGCTGACCGGCGGCGGCCGGGCGCTGATCCGGCCGGCGGACAGCGACCTGTTCCGGCTGGGCACCGACCTGGCGATCGAGCTGGGCCGGGCCGACGCGCTGGCACCGGTGCCGGCCGGTCACGCCGCGATCCACGCCGCGGCCCGCAGCCTGCTGCACTCCTGGCAGCCACCCACGCACGGCCAGGACGCGCTGCGCCAGGCGTTCCTGGGCCTGCTGGCGGCCCGGCCCGACGCCACCGCCCGCAGCTGCGTGGCCGGGCACCTGACCGCCTCCACCGTGGTGCTGTCGGCCGACCTGCGCCACACCCTGCTGACGCTGCACCCGCGGATCGGCCGGTGGGTGCAGCTCGGCGGGCACTGCGAGGGCGGTGACGGAACCCTGCAGCACGCCGCCGCCCGGGAGGCCGCGGAGGAGTCCGGCGTCGCCGGGCTGTCGCTCGACCCGGTCCCGGTGCACCTGGACGTGCATCCGATCACCTGCTCGCTGGGCGTGCCCACCCGGCACTTCGACGTGCGGTTCGTGGCCGTCGCACCGGCCGGCGCGGTGCCGGTGATCTCGGACGAGTCCCACGACCTGCGGTTCTGGCCGGTGGACGCGCTGCCGGACGGGGCCGCGGAGGACGGGCTGGCCGAGGCGGTCGCGCTGGCCGTTGCGCGGGTGACGCCGACGTAGCCGCGGTTGTCGCGGGACCGGCCCTCAGGCGTCGGTGGAGAACCGGACGCCGCCGTCCGGGATCTGCACGCCGGGCCAGACCCGGATGCCGCCCAGCAACTCGCAGCGGGCCCCGATCCGGGCCCCGTCACCGATCACCGCGTCGCTGACCACTGAGCCCTCGCCCACCACCGCTCCGGCACCGACCACCGAGCGCACGACCTCGGCGCCCGCGCCGATCACCGCGTCGTCCAGCAGCACCGACCCGTCCACCCTGGCCCGCTCGGCCACGCTGGCCCGGGCGCCCACCGTCGCTCCGCCGCCGACCACCGCGTCCGGGTGCACCTGCCCGCCCGGCAGCACCAGCGCGGTCCCGACCGGGCCGGGTAGCACGCCGGTCGGCGCCGCTCCCTGCACCAAATCCGCCGAGCCCTGCACGAACGCGGCGGGGGTGCCGACGTCCAGCCAGTAGGACGCGTCCACGTAGCCCTGCACCCGCACCCCGTCGGCCAGCAGCCCCGGAAAGGTCTCGCGCTCCACCGACACCACCCGGCCGGCCGGAATCGACTCCAGCGTGGGCCTGTCGAAGACATAGCAGCCGGCGTTGATCTGATCCGTGGGCGGGTCGTCGGACTTCTCCACGAAGTCCAGCACCCGGCCGTCGGCGTCGGTGGGCACCGAGCCGAACCGGCGCGGATCGGGCACCCGGACCAGGTGCAGCGTGACCTGCGCCGCGACGCGACGATGCTCGGCCAGCAGCGCGTGCAGGTCGACGCCGGACAGGATGTCGCCGTTGAACACCATGGCGGTGGAGCCGCGCAGCCGGTCCGCCACGTTCCGGATGGCGCCGCCGGTGCCCAGCGGCGATTCCTCCACCACGTACTCGATCTCCAGGCCGAGATCGGCCCCGTCACCGAAGTACTCGCGGAACGTCTCGGCCTTGTAGGAGGTGCCCATCACCACGTGCCGCAGCCCGGCCCCGCTGATGCGGGACAGCAGGTGCGCCAGGAACGGCACCCCGGCGGTGGGCAGCATCTGCTTGGCCGCGGACAGCGTCAGCGGCCGCAGCCGGGTGCCGAGGCCGCCGACCAGCACCACCGCGTCGACGTCCGACACCGATCCGGCATTCCCGCCGTCCGACAAGGGTTCTCCTTCCGCCGCCGCACCCGCCGGGCGCCACGCCGCCGGGCGGGCGGTCGGGCGCGCGGTGGACCCATCGTGCCAGACCGACCCAGGCGCCGGCGTCAGCGTGGCGCCCCGGGATTCCGCTCGGCAACACCTACCGTGTGACCAGGGATCCTGGGCGGTCCCGGAGCGGCTGGCGGGAGGCGCGATGGACCGGTTGGGCCGGGCGGAGGCGGCGCTGGCGGCCGCCGCCTCGCGCAGCGCCGACGTGCTGCTGCCGGGCCGCGTCACCTCCCCGATGGACTGCCACGTCACCGCACCGATCTCCCGAGAGGTGGTGGACGGCTGCCAGCAGCGGGCCGAGCGGGAGACCGCCGCGGCGGCGGGTCCGCCGCCGCCCGCCGGCCCGGTGCTGGACGACGAGATGATCCGTCTCAGCGCCGGCCCCGACGAGCCGGCCGCCCGCAGGCACAGCGCCTGATCCTCGGGTCGTCTTGGCGCCCCGGTAGCTCCCGTTGCGGTCCCAGCTAGCGCTGATGCGGTCCCGGCCAGCGCTGATGCGGCCCCGGCCGGCCGCGATGTGATCCCTGCCGCTCCCGATGCGACCCCGGTGCCGGACTCGCGGAGTTACCGCAGGTCCCAGGGTTGCACAGGCTCCGACCGTAACCTGAAGCGGTGACAACGGCTCGTGTTCTTGGCAGCCCTGTGCAACCCGCATGGCGGCCCTGGCGTCCCTTCTGCGACCAGATCCGGTCGTCCCCGCTTGGCCGGACGAACCCGGCACATCACGCACCGAGGAAGTCACAGTGACCTATCACGGCAGGCCGCCGGCGAGTCCGCAGCCGGGCCAGGATCCGCGACGCGGTCCCCGCCGCTACGGACCCAGCTCCGGGGGATTCGACTCCGGCCCGGCATCCGCCCGCGGCGGGGGCCAGCCCCGCGGCCCGATGCCCCGCCAGCAGCGGGACGACCCGACCAGGGCGATCCCGATCGGCGGCCGAGCCTGGTCCGACGTCGGCGGCCCGGCATGGTCGGACCCGGACGCGCCCACCGAGGTCCATCCGGCGTACCGGGACCGGTCCCGCCGCACGACGCCGCCCCCGCGCAGCCCGCTGCCTCCCCCGCCGCCCCGCGCCGGCGGTCCGAGCGGACCCGGCGGCCCGGGCGGCGGGCGCCGTCGCACGCCCGGCGCGATCGTGGCGGGCCGCATCGTCGCCGCGGTGGTGGCCGCCGCGCTGGTGCTGGTGTCGGGCGTGGTGTGGGCGATCGCCGGCGGCGACGCGCAGAACACCACGAACGCGGCCGACGAGGCCGGCGACGTCGGCGTGTTGACGCCGCAAAGCACCAACGCGCAGGGTCAGGTCGTCACGGTGCCCATCAAGGGCACCAACATCCTGGTCATCGGATCCGACGCCCGCACCGACGCCAGCGGGAATCCGCTGACCAAGGCGGAACAGCGCGCCGTCGGTGCCACGCTGGACGGCGGCGGCGTGAACACCGACACGATCATGATCCTGCACGTCCCGGACGGCGGCGGCCGCGCCACCGCGATCTCCATCCCGCGGGACACCTGGATCAACAAGGACGTGGTGGACGCCCCTGGCGTGGTCGGCCCGTACTCGGACGGCACCAAGGGCCACTACAAGCCGAACAAGGTCAACGCGTTCTACGGCAGCGCCAAGTACTACGAGGAGCAGTACCTGGTCAGCCAGGGCGTCACCAACCAGGCGGAGCGGGAGCGCAAGTCCTCCGAGGCCGGCCGGCTGATGCTGACCAAGGTGCTGCAGACCTTCAGCGGGGTGAAGATCAACTACATCGCCGAGGTGAACCTGCTCGGCTTCTACCTGCTGTCGCAGGCGATCGGCGGCGTCCCGGTGTGTCTGAAGCACGCCACCAAGGACGTGCGCTCCGGGGCGGACTTCCCTGCGGGACACTTCGACGTGGAGGGCAAGCAGGCGCTGGCGTTCGTCCGGCAACGGCACAACCTGCCCGGCGGCGACCTGGACCGGATCCGCCGGCAGCAGGCGTTCCTGGCCGGCGCCGCGGACAAGATCCTGTCCGTCGGCACCCTGAGCAGCCCCAGCAAGCTGTCCGACCTGGTGGACGCGGCCAACCGAAGCCTGGTGCTGAGCAAGGGATTCAGCCTGCTGTCGTTCGCGCAGCAGATGGTCGGGCTGAGCAGCGGCAACATCAACTTCGTGACCATTCCCACGCACGGGGCCGCGCAGGGAGTCGGCACCGACGCGCTGGCGGTCAACATGACCGAGATCCACAGGTTCTTCCAGCGGATCGCCGGTGACTCCGGCACGTCCGGGAGTTCCGGCTCGTCGACCACCTCGACGGCGCCCACATCGGTGGACCCGGCATCGGTGACGGTGGACGTGCAGAACGGCACCGAGGTGAGCGGGATGGCCGCCGCGGTCGGTCAGAAGGTCGCCGACAAGGGTTTCCTGCGCGGGCAACTGACCGACTACCCGGGCACCACGCCGAACAACCAGCAGGCCACCACGACGGTGCGATACCCGGCGGGCAGCAAGGCGGCCGCCCGGCAGGTGCTGGACGTGATCGGGACCGGCAAGCTCGTCAAGGACGGGGCGGTGGCCGCCGGACACGTCCTGGTGGTGGTGGGCACCGACATGCCCAAGCCGAGCGGCCTGCATGCGGGCGCCGGCGCGCTGCTGGCCGCCGGCGCCGGCTCGACCGGGTCGGACGCCGGTTCGACCAAGCTGCCGGGCGATGCCATCAACGCCGCGGACCCCGGCTGCGTGAACTAGCGGTGACGGAATCCCCGGCCGCCGGCCTGCTGGAGTCGGTTCGCGCGCTGGAGCAGGACCCGCACCGTCCGCGGCTGATCTGTCACACGGCCGACGGTGCCCGCACCGAACTGTCCGGTGCGTCGCTGGCCAACTGGACTGCCAAGGTCGCCGGGCTGCTGCGGGACGAGTTGGGTGTCGGTCCCGGTGATGTCGCCGCCGTGACGGCCGGTACCGGATGGCAGCTGGCTCCGGTGCTGCTGGGCTGCTGGTGGGCCGGGCTCGCGGTTGCCGGCACCGATGGCGCCACGCCGGCGTCGGTGGCGTTCGTCGACCCGGGCAACGACGCCGACGCGGACGACGTGTTCGTGCTGTCCGGCCATCCGCTGGGCGCGCCGGCCACCGACATCGCCGATCATCAGCGGGATTTCACCACCGCGGTGCTGCCGCAATCGGATCGACTCGGTGCGGCGGTCCCTCACGGCGAGGGCTGGACGGCGGCGTGGGACGCCGGCGATCCGGTGACGGCCGCGGCACTGATGCGACGTGCCCTCGATGCCGCCGGGCGACTGGGCACGGCGGGTGAGCGGCCGGTGGTGCTGAGCACCCTGCCCTGGACGGTGCCGCACGGAGCGGCCGACGTCCTGCTCTCGACACTGGCCGTGGGGGGCGCCCTCGTGCAGTGCCCGCGGGATCTGTCCGCCGAGGATCTCGCCGCGATCGCCGACGCCGAGCACGCCGGCGTCACGGTCGGTGCGCGCGTCGATGGTGTGCCGGCGGGCGAGGGCGGGTAGCCCGCACAGCCCGGAGGAGGCGATCCGGCGGGGCGAAGGCCCTTCAGGACCCCGCGCCGTCCGGGTGCGCCGACCGGACCCCGAGCTGGAGGTAGTCGGCGAGGCCCGGCAGGAGCAGTGCGTGCGTGCGGTGCGCCGCCGATGCCGGCGTCGCCCGACGTTCAGCGCCACGGTGCAGATCCACGCCTCGGGGTTGTGCACGGCACGCAACCGGGATTGCCGTGCGTACGCCCGCAGGAACGCCTCCTGCACCACCTCTTCCGCCTCGTCCACGTCGTTGGTCGCGCTCAGCACGATGACGACCAGCCGCCGGTGGCTGGCCTCGAACAGCTGCACGAACCACTCGTCGTCCACGCTCGGCGTACCTCCTGCCGTGCCTTCCCTGCCCACCATGAGTCACGACGGGCCGGCGGGTTCCCGACGGTCGGATTCGACCCGATCCCAATGCTGATCGGAGTCGAATGCTGCGGCGGGGTGCGGTCGCTCAGGCGGCGGTGCGGTCGCTCAGGCGGCGGTGCGGTCGCTCAGGCGGCGGTGCGGTCGCTCAGGATGCGGTGCGGGCCGCCAGGTCCAGCAGCAACGGAACGCCCTGCGCCAGGCTGGGCGCGAAGACCGTGTCCTCCGGGGTCTCGCCGTCCAGCCACCGGGTGTAGATGGCCTCGCAGAAGATGGCCGCCTTCCACAGCGCCAACGTCCGGTACCAGTCCAGCGAGTCGACCGACCGCCCGGAGCGCTCCCGGTAGCGGCGCACCAGATCGTCCCGACTCGCGAAGCCGGGTAGCCGGGTGACGGGCGAGAATTCCAACGGTGACGGGGGTTCGCCGTGCTGGGCGTAGGTGGCGACCAGGTACCCGACGTCGGCCAGCGGGTCGCCGATCGTGGCCATCTCCCAGTCCAGCACCGCCCGCACCGAGGGCCGGTCGGCGTGGAAGATCAGATTGCCCAGCCGGTAATCGCCGTGCACGACGGCCGGGCCCGGCGACGCGGGAACGTACCGGCCCAGCCAGTCGGCCAGCCGTTCCACCGCCGGCAGGTCGCGCCGACGGCCCCGCTCCCACAGCCCGGCGAACCGGTCCACCTGCCGGCTCAGATATCCGTCCGGGCGGCCGAAATCGGCCAGGCCGGCCGCCGCATAGTCCACGGCGTGCACCGCGACCAGCGTGTCCACCAGGACGTCGCTGATCCGCCGGCGCTGCACCTCGCCATCGGCCCACGCGGGCAGCTCGCCGGTGATGATCGGCCCGGGCAGGTAGTCCATCAGGTAGAACGGCACCCCGAGCAGCCGGACGTCGTCGCACACGGCGAGCACCGTCGGCAGCGGCAGTCCGGATCCCGCCAGCGCGGTGAGAAGCCGTGCCTCGCGCAGCATGTCGTGGGTGGACGGGGGCAGCGGAGGGCGCGGCCCCCGGCGCAGCACGAACCGGTCGGCGCCACGGGTGAGCAGGAAGGTGGCGTTGGAGTGCCCCTCTCCGATCGGCCTGGCGGTCACCGGTCCCGCGCCGAGCCCGTGGGTGTCCAGGAACTCCGTGACCCGGTCCAGGATCAGCAGCGGCGGCGGCGCCCCGGGATCGACCGCGGAGGCATCCCGGACGATGTCGACGCCGCCGTCGGCTGGTCCCCTCACCGCCCCGTCCTCCGATCCTTCGATGCGACGCCCGCCTTCTCGACAATCATTGGCCTGCTGGGTCATCCGCGGTCTGCGCGCTGCCGAACGGCACGCCGGGCGATGGCCCAGCGGTGCACCTCGGACGGTCCGTCGTAGATGCGGAACGCCCGCAGCTCGGCCTGGAATGCGGCGAGCGGGAGGTCGGCGGACACCCCGTCACCGCCGCAGATCTGGATGGCCCGGTCGACGATCCGGCTGGTCGCCTCGGCGACGTGCACCTTGGCCACCGAGGACAGCCTCGTGCCGGCGGGCGGGTCGGTGTCCAGCAGGTATCCGGTGCGGGTGATCAGCGAGTCGCTGGTCTCGATGTCGATGACGGAGTCCGCGATCATGGCCTGCACCATGCCCAATTCGGCCAGCACGCTGCCGAAGACCTGCCGCCCAGTGGCCCGGTCGAGGGCGATGTCCAGCGCCCGGCGGGCCAGGCCCAGCCAGCGCATGCAGTGGGTGAGACGGGCCGGCCCGAGCCTGACCTGCGCGTACCGGTAGCCCTGGCCCACCTCGCCGAGCACCGCCTCGTCGGGCACGAAGCAGTCGGCGAAACTCATCTCCAGGTGGCCGCCGATCACGGCCCGGTCCATGGTCGGGATGTGCCGTCCGAGCCGGACGCCGGGGTTGTCGGCGTCGACCAGGAACATCGTCGCGCCATCACGCGGGTCGTCGGCCGTGCGCGCCATGCAGATGAAGAACGCCGCACCGTCCGCCCCGCTGGTGAACCGCTTGTCCCCGTTGATGATCCACCCCCCGTCCGCCGGGCGCGCGGTGGTGGCCAGCGCCGCCGGATCGGAACCGGCGCCGGGATGCGGTTCGGTCATCGCGAACGCCGAGCGTGTCTTTCCGGCGGCTAGCGGCGCCAGGTAGCGCTCCTGCTGCTCCGGGGTGGCGACCATGGCCAGCAGGTGCATGTTGCCCTCGTCCGGCGCGGCGCAGTTCAGTGCCTGCGGGCCGGCCAGGCTGCGGCCGGCCTGCTGGAACACCCGGCTCCAGTACCGGATCCGCACCCCCTGCCCGCCCCACCGCGCGGCCACGTGCGGGGCGAAGACACCGGCGTCCCTCGCCTGCTGCTGCAACCGGGCACGCTGCCGGTCGCCCAGTTGCTCACCCGGGGCCGGCTCGGCCGGGACGACCACGTCACGCACGAAGTCGGCGGTTCGGGTGACGAGATCCGTCACCTCGCCGGGCAGCGCGAGATCCGTCATCCCCGTTGGCCTTTCTGCGACGCCTGGGTGCTATATCTACCACACGGTATCGGCCGGATGCTGGTCGAGCGCCCTGGCATCAACGCCGGAACGCCCGCACCTGCATGCCGGCGGTGTCCACGGCCGGGGTGCGCCCGACCATCAGGTCCGCCAGGATCCGGCTGGACCCGCACGCCATCGTCCAGCCCATGTGCCCGTGCCCGGTGTTGTAGTACAGGTTGTCCTTGCGGCCCTTGCCGATGATCGGCGGCCCGTCCGGGGTCATCGGTCGCAGGCAGGATCGGGCGACCATCCCGTCCCAGTCCAGCGCGCCCGGGAACAGCTCATTGCCCATGGCCACGATGTTGTCCAGGTCCGACCGGCTCCAGTTGCGGTTGTACCCGGCGAACTCCGCGGTGGACGACATCCGCAGCGATGGCCCGAATCGGGACCAGGCCACCAGCGTCTTCTCGTCCACGCCCGGCACCGTGGGTGCCTTGTCCGGGTCGGCGATCGGCACGGTGATGGAGTAGCCCTTGGCCGGGTACACCGGCAGCGACTGACGCGCGGTGCGGGACAGGAAGGGGCTGCGCACGCCCAGCGCCAGCACGAACGAGTCCGCGGTCAGCGGACCCTGGTCGGTCTGCACCGCGCTGATCCGGTTGC
>JBIQML010000124.1:0-10161 GCA_044463405.1 Nakamurella lactea
AGGATGATCACGTCGACCTCGGGGTCGGCGTCCAGCCGCTGCAGCGCCTGGATGATCAGCGGCACCGCGGTGGAGCCCTGCACGACCGTGTTCTCCACCCGGAACCGCACGGCGGGCCAGCGCGCCCGCGCGTTGGACAGCACGTCGGACTCGGCGGCGCTCGCCCGGCCGGTGACGAGGCCTACGGTGCGGGGCAGGAACGGCAGTGGCCTCTTGCGCTCCGGTGCTGTGAGCCCCTCGGCGGCCAGCAGCCGGCGCAGCCGTTCCAGCCGGGCCAGCAGCTCCCCGATCCCGACCGGATGCACGCGATCGACCCGGAACGTCAGGCTGCCGCGCGCGGCGTAGAAGTCGAACCGGCCGTGCACCACCACCCGGTCGCCCTCGACCGGCGGACGGCCCAGCGCACCCAGCGCGGTGCGCGCGCAGCTGACCTGCAGCGACACGTCCGCGGAGGGATCGCGGAGGGTCAGGAACACCACGCTGCTGCCGGGCCGGACCGTGAGCTGCGCGATCTGGCCCTCGACCCACACCTGCGGTGCGCGCGAGATGTACTCGACCATCTTGCGGGACAGCGTCCGCACCGGCCACGGGTTCTCCCTGCTGGTGTCCGCGGCGGTGGCCGGCAGGGGAGGGCGGGTCACGCCTCCGGGTCCTGCTGGTGCCCGGCATGCAGCGTGGTGAGCCGGTTGGCCAGCAGCGTCAGGAACGGGGCACGGGCGGCTCCCCGCTGCTCGTGCTCCAGCAGTCGGGACACGGCGGCGGCATCCAGGCCGCGCAGCCGGGCGCGGACCTGCGCCGGGCGCAGCTGGTCGTACCCGGGCATGTCCGCCGGGTCGCCCGTCGCGCTCGCGGGGCGGGGACGGTCGTCCGGGGCGGCGTCCACGCCGGCGCCCGCAGTGGCGGGCGGCGCGTCGGGTGTCTCCGGCGCGGTGGTGGCCGCCTGGGTGCGCCGGCCGGCGGCGCGGGAGCGCGCACCGCGGGACGGCGGTGACGACCGGCGCGGGGCGGGCCGGGCCGCCGTGCCGCGGCCCCGGACGGGGCGCCGGGACGCCGCGCCGTCGTGGTCAGGATCCGGCTCGGCGCCCGCCGTGCCGTCGCCGCCCGGGTCGGCATCGACGACGGTCGTGTCCGGTCCGGGATCCGAGGGTGCCCCGGTGTCCGACGGGCGGTCCTGCAGGGTGCCCGCGTCACCGTCCTCGTCGTCGAACCGTGCCCACGCGGGGTGCTCGGTCGGCCTGCTGGTGATCCCGGACAGCAGTTCGTCGCCCCGCCCGGCCAGTTGGGCGATCTCCTGCTGCACCCGCATGGAGGCTCGGACCGCCTGGCCGGCGACCGTCACCGGCAGGGTCGGGAGGTCCTGGGGAAGTTGGCGCAGCCGGTCCAGTCCGGTCGCCAGAACCCCGGCGGCGATCCGCACCGGCAATGGAAGCGTGATGGCCATGCCGCACAGCCTGCCGCATTCGATCGGTCGGCGTCACGCGGGGGAGACTCGGCGTGACGCGGGGGAGACACGGGTGGTGACGGGGAGCACGTGCGAACCGCCCGTTCGGGGCGCGCAATCTGCCTACCATGGGACCGTGATCTCCCCACGACGCCGCGTTCTGCTCGCGCGCCCTCGCGGCTACTGCGCGGGCGTGGATCGGGCGGTGGTCACCGTCCGCAAGGTGCTGGAGCGTTACGGACCGCCGGTGTACGTGCGCAAGCAGATCGTGCACAACAAGCACGTGGTCGCCACGCTCGAGCGGCAGGGAGCGGTGTTCGTCGAGGAGCTCGACGAGGTGCCGGACGGGTCGGTGGTGGTGTTCTCCGCGCACGGCGTCTCCCCGGCCGTGCACCAGCAGGCGGCCGACAAGGGGCTGACCGTCATCGACGCGACCTGCCCCCTGGTGACCAAGGTGCACAAGGAGGCCCGGCGGTTCGCCGCGGAGGGCTACCAGATCCTGCTGATCGGCCACCGCGGCCACGAGGAGATCGAGGGCACGCAGGGCGAGGCGCCGGACGCCATCACGGTGGTGGGCGACGTCGAGGAGGCGGCGACCGCGCCGGTGAAGGATCCCTCGAAGACCATCTGGCTGTCCCAGACCACGCTGTCGGTGGACGAGACGCTGCGCACCGTGGACGCGCTGCGCGAGCGGATCCCGCAGCTCGCGTCACCGCCGAGCGACGACATCTGCTACGCGACCCAGAACCGGCAGGACGTGATCAAGCAGATCGCCCCGCAGTGCGACCTGGTGATCGTGGTGGGCTCCACCAACTCGTCGAACTCGGTGCGGCTGGTTGAGGTCGCGCTGGATGCCGGCGCCCCCACCGCGCAGCTGGTGGACTTCGACCACGAGATCGACGACTCCTGGCTGGACGGCGTGTCGACGGTGGGCGTCACCTCCGGCGCGTCCGTGCCCGAGGAGCTGGTGCAGGGGGTGCTGGCGCACCTGGCCGAGCGCGGGTTCGGTGACGTCGAGGAGGTCGTCGCCACCACCGAGACCCTGACCTTCGCGTTGCCCAAGGAGCTGCGCAAGCCCGCGGGCTGACCGGGGCGACCCTCAGGTCGGCTGATTCTGCACGTCCAGCAGGTGGTGGGCGACCTCGTGCCGCGTGTGCTCGGCGATCCACCGCAGCGACCGTTGCTCGACGACCGGGTAGTTGTAGGTGGCGGTGCGCTCCCAGTCGTCGGGTCCCAGGCGTGCGAGCACGTTCGCGAACAGGGCCGCCGCGTCGGTGAGCTGTCGGGCCACGTCGTCGGGACGCTGGTCGGCGTAGCCGTCGTGCTCGACCCTCTCGTCACGGCCCATCGGCGTGAACCGCGGCCGGTCCTCGCGCCGCACCAGCAGCACTCGCTCCCGCTGCACGAGCAGCATGTCCCGCACGTGGCAGGCGTATTCCAGCGGCGACCAGACGTCCGCCGCGGGGCGGGTGCGCACGCCGGCGCCGGCACGGCCGAGCAGCGCGGCGAGGGCGGCGGCGCCGGTCCGGATCCTCGGCCCCGCCGCTTCGGCCTCGGCGAGCCGGTAGTGGAAGCCGCAGCGATCACAGTCCGCCATCCGTCGAGGCTATGCCGCCCGCGATCCGGGTTCGACGGGGTGGGTGTGGGCCGGCGACGGGCAACGTGCGTAGCCGGCCGTCGGCCGGCCACTTCGCAACCTCGGTGGCAGAGCGCGATGTCCCGGGAGGGAGCACGATCGACCGTCTGCGAGCCTGCGACTCATGCTCCGTGCCAGCCAATCCACCACCGCTGGGGTGTCGTCATCTCGGCCGCGACGTCGTCGCGAACCGGCGCGACATCGCGTGGGCGGCGAGTCGACGGCTTGCCAGTGCGGCAGCCGCGAGCACCAGAGCGAGCGCGATCCATCCCATCCGGCCCCCATGGACCAGCGCTGCCGTGACGATCAGCGGTCCGATCGCCTGCTGCAGGGCCATCGAGGACTTGAACAGCCCGAGGTAGCGGCCGCGCAGATGCGGCGGTGCCAGTTCGACGGACAGGAACCATTCCCCGGCCGAACTCTCCAGCTCACCCCTCGTCAGGGCGGCCACGGCGATCACCAGCAACACCACGGCAACCGGGGTCGATGCTCCGGCGGCGAGGGCGAACACGACACACGCGACCAGGAACGAGAGCGCCGACACGCGATAGGCGACGGAGATTCCCCCTCGAGCCGCGACACGTCGCGCGGTGCGCACCTGCAAGAGCACCACCAGGACGGTGTTCAGGGTGAACAGCAGTCCGGTCAGGGCGAGGGGCGCCGACGTCCTCGAGAGCAACCATAACGGCATCGCCACCAACAACAAGCTGTCGTACAGCGCGACGACGACGTTCAACAGCGCCAGCCCCACGAACGGACGATCGCGGAGCACCTCGCGATATCCGGCGCGGTGCCCCGGCTCGACCGTCACCGGCCGGATCGGCGACAGCCGCCACACCAGCGCGCCCGCAACCGCGTAGGACGCCGCGTTCGCCGCCAGCAGCACGACGAAGGGCCACCGACCGTCCGGGAGCATCGCAAGGCCCGCGAGCAGCCCACCCACGCCGTAACCGAGATTGCGCGAGGTCTGCTGCCAGGCGAGCGAGCCGACGCGCGTCGAGTCGGAGCTGACGCCGAGCACCAGTGCGGCCACCGCGGGCCGATCCATCCTGCTCGCCAGTTGCAGCACCACCGCGAGCGCGACGAAGCCGCCGAACGAGCCGACGACGGTGTAGGTGACGAAGCCGAGCGCGCTGATCGAGAAGCAACCCAGCACGACCGCGCGCGCGTCAAAACGGTCGACAAGGGCGCCGGAGATGGGAGCCGCGGCGACCGCCGCACTTCCGGCGATCGCCAGCCCCAGACCGATCTGCATCGGCGAGAGCCCGACGACGCGCGTGAGGTAGGCCACGGTGAGCGGCAGGAACATCCCGGTCCCGAGCGCATCGATCAGCCCGGCGACGAGGACCCGGCGTTGGTTCGGCTGGCGCGGCAGCAGCGGCATGGTCGCAAAAGCTACACCGGTTTAACTGGTGTTGCAACACCTGTTAAAGTGGTGTTGTGAGCGAGTTCCGGTTCGACCTCGGCAACATCGCCCTGGAGTTCGTCGCGACTCTCGGCGACCGTCCGGGTAGGCGAATCGAGCGGCTGGCCGAGCCGGACGACCTGGCACGGTGGCTGGGCCAGGCGGCGCTCGCCGAACGAGCGCGAGTGACCGGGGACGTTCTCGGCCAGGCGCGGGTTCTGCGGGAGGCGATCTACCGCGCTATCGACTGTGCCCGCGCCGACAGGCGCCCGGCCGGATCGGACCTCGACGTCGTGAACGACTGGGCGCGCCGGCCGACCCGAAGCCCGCAGATCGACCAGGACCTGCACCGCACGCTCGTCGCCGCCGATCCGACGGCGGCATCGCTCGCCCACATCGCGCGCGAGAGCATCATGCTGCTGACCGGCCCCGACCTTGCCCGCGTGCGCACCTGCGCCGGATGCTCGCTGCTGTTCGTCGACCGTTCCCGCCCGGGCCGCCGGCGCTGGTGCTCGATGGATCGTTGTGGAAATCGCGAGAAGACGGCGCGATACCGCAACAAGAGGCAGCGCGTCTAGCGCCGGTCAACGCGAACCCGTCGATGCCGGTCGGGTTGCGCGACGAATCCGTGATGATGACCCCACCGGCCCCCGGATGGCCGCCGGCAGGGCCTGCCGTGATGCGGGATCGACACCGCGCCAGGGACGGTCCGGCGGGCAGCGTCGGCGGGGCGCGACCGCTCGGACCGGGGCGTTCCGGGGGCGTCCGCATCGCGTCATCGACCTCGGGCTATCGCCTCGGGCCCCGGCGGCGGTCCGCATGGCGTCCTCGACCCCCGGGGTATCGCCTCAGGCTCGGGCGGCGGTCCTCCCGGCGCTCCGTGGGGCGCTGCGGCTGTGAGCGGGCTGGGCGATGATGCGCACCAGACCCAGCAGCAGACCGACACCGGTCGCCACCGCCATGGTCGGGAAGTTCGTCACGATCTTGGACAGGCTGATAAGGGTCTGCTCGCTGGTGAAGAACCGGTAGGACACGAACACCAGAACCGCCACCAGGATCGGCGCCTGCACCATGCCGGTGAAGATGGATCCGCGGCGGACGGCCAGCACGGCCAGCGCAACTCCGACCGTGATGCAGATCCCGAAGCCCCAGCCGATCGCCGACGAGCCGACGACGCGGTCGATGATGACGCCGATGATGCCGAACACCAGCGCGATCAGGACGGCGCCCCAGGAGGGCACGCCGCGGACGTTCAGCAGCACGGAGGCGTCGGCGGGGTACAGCGCACGCCGCGGAGGATGAGTCACGCCACTACGGTACTGGCTCCGAGCTGTGAGGGGGTGGAATGCGCGCCCCGTTCACCTGGAGGGACGCCGCCGGCGCGGGGTCGGCCGGCAGGGACTGCGTCACGGCCGTGTCCACCTGCTCCGGTGACGGCAACTCGTCACCCGTGACGCCAAGGTCGGCGAAACGTCGGGCGCTGACCAGCACACGGCTGTCCAGCGAGCGCACCGCGGCGTTGTATGAGGTGACGGCGCGGTCCAGACCGGTCCCGACCTTGCCCAGGTGCTCGACGAACGTGGTCAGCCGCCGGAAGAGCTGCCGGCCCAGCGCATGCACCTGCTCGGCGGACGCCGATAGCCGTTCCTGCCGCCAGGTGAAGGCGACGGTGCGCAGCAGAGCGATCAGCGTGCTCGGGGTGGCGATCACCACCCGGCGCTCGAACGCGTACTCGGCCAGACCGGGATCGGCCGACAGCGCGGCATCCAGGAAGGCCTCGCCCGGCACGAACATCACCACGAACTCGGGCGCCGGGTGGAACATCCGCCAATAGGCCTTGCCGGCCAGGGCGTCGACGTGCGCGCGCACGGCCCGGGCGTGCTGTGCCAGCAGGGCACGCCGTCGGTCCTGGGCAGCGCGGTCCGGGAATCCGGTGTGCCGGGCGGCTGCGTCACCGCCGACGGCGTTGGCGCCGGGACCGCCTGCTGCGGCCCGCCCGCCGTTGACACCCGGGCCGCCGGCTGCCGCCCGCCCGCCGCTGACACCCGGGCCGCCGGCTGCCGGCCGCCCGCCGTTGACACCCGGGGCGGCGGCGGCACCGGGGGCCGCTGCCGAATACCCGCCCGGCATGGGCGCCCCGTCACCGATCTCGCAGGCGGCCAGCCAGGCCGCCATCGGCGCCTTGGCGTCCACCGGGATGGTGCGGTTGCCCGCCAGCCGGACCACCATGTCCGGCCGGGCGACGCCGTCCTCACCGCGCGCGGTGACCTGGGTGTCGAAGTCGCAGTGCTCCACCATGCCGGCCAGCTCTACGATGCGTTGCAGCTGCAGCTCGCCCCACCGGCCGCGCACCTGGGGCGACCGCAGCGCCCCGGCCAGCACGCTCGCCTGCGCGCCGAGCTCGCCCGACGTGCGGTGCAGCGCCGCCACCTGCTCGCGCAGGCCCGCGTAGGCGTCGATCCGGTCCCGCTCGACCTGACGCAGTTGGGCCTCGACCCGGGACATGGCGTCCGACGCCGGGCCCAGCATGGCGGCCAGGTCGGGGGGAGCCCCGCGGGATCTGGCCAGGGCGTATCCCAGTGCGACGCCGATCGCCAGGCCCGCGACCAGCAGCAGCGCGGCGATGAGCAGTGTGGTGGCATCCATGCCCCCAGCATGACCAGGGGGTCCGACAGCGCGCGGATCCTGGATCGGATCAGCGGGCGGTCCGTCCCGTCACCGGCGCTGGGGGAAAAACTCACAGCTCGTCGGGATCATGATCGGTATTTGTGCAGGTGGGGAGGATCAAGATCGCGACGAACTGTGAGTTTTTCGCGGCTCAGGTTGGGACCCTGTTCGCGGCTCAGGTTGAGAGTCTGTTCCCGGCTCGGGCCGCGGCTCGGGTTGGGGCTCTGTTCCCGGCTCGGGCCGCGGCTCGGGTTGGGGCTCTGCTCCCGGCTCGGGCCCCGGCTCGGGCCGCGGCTCGGTACCTGGCTCAGGGTGGGTCCCGGCTCGTAACTCGGGCCGCCGCTCGGGCAGGGGCCGTGTTCGCGGCTCAGGCCGCGGCCTCGTGGTCCAGCAGCCAGCGTTTGACCGGCGCGCCCCAGCGGAAGCCGCCGACGCCACCGCCGGCCGGCACCACGCGGTGGCACGGCACGAACAGTGCAGCGGCGTTGCGCGAGCAGGCCGATCCCGCGGCGCGCACCGCCGACGGCCGTCCGGCCTTGGCGGCGAACTCGGTGTAGGTGACCGGTGCCCCCGCGGGCACGCTGCGCAGCACATCCCAGGCGTGCTCGAGGAACCCGCCGCTGCGCTGGAGCACGGGCACGTCGTCGATCACCGTCACCGCTCCCTCGTGGTAGGCGGCCACGGCGTCGGTGACGCCGTCGATGGACCGCACCCGTGTCAGCGCGGCGGGCCGAAGCCCCGGGGTGATCACCGGCAGCAGGTCGGCGGTGTCGGCGGTCCAGCCGGAGCCGAGAACGGTTGGGGTGCCGTCGATATCGGCGACGATCACGGTGAACGGTCCGGCCGGGGTGGTGACGGTGGCGGTGCGGGCGGTGTCGATGGTGGTGCTGGTCATGATGCGAGTCCTTCACTGGTCGGGGGATGGGCAGAGGTGCGCGTCGCCGGCGGCGCGGAGCGCCACAGGTACATACCGGCGTATGAGCGGAACGGGCGCCATCGTTCGGCGTACCGGACCAGGTCCGGCGGGTCGGGGGGCAGGCCGAGGGCGGCGGCGCCGGAGCGCAGCACCAGATCCCCGGTGAGCAGCACGTCCGGGTCGCCCAGCACCCGCATGGCGACGTAGCCGGCGGTCCACGGTCCGATGCCCGCCCGGGCGACCAGGTCGGCGGTCAGCTCGTCGGTGCGGCGCCCGGCGTGCACGGCCAGCGACCCGTCGGCCATGTCCCGGGCGGCCTGCACCAGGGCGGCGGCGCGGCGCCGGGGACCGCCGATGGCGTCCATGCCGGCGTCGGCGATGCCCTGCGGCGAGGGGAACAGGTGCGTCAGTCCCGGCGCCGGTGCGGCCACCTGCTCGTCGACGGTGGTGGCCAGCCTGCCGGCGGCGGTGCGGGCGGCGGCGACGGAGATCTGCTGGCCGAGCAGCGCGCGGACCAGGATCTCCGGCCCGTCGACGGCGCCGGGTAGCCGCAGTCCCGGGGTGCGGGCCACCGCGCCGGCCAGCGCATGATCGGCCGACAGCACCGAGGCGACGCCCATCGGGTCGGCGTCGGCGTCCAGCAGCCGGCGACAGCGGTCGACGGCGGGCGCCAGGTCCGAGAGGTGCTCCAGCTGCAGGCTGGCCGTGACGGCGACATGGCTGGCCGTCGTCGAGGTCGGCGTCGACATCGACGTCGCGGCGCCCGGCGCCCGGGTCGGATCGTCCGGAAAATCCAGCGTGACGATGCCGGTGCCGGTCGGCAGCCGCAGGGTGCGCGAGTAGCGGCGGCCCTCGACGGTCTCGACGCCGGGAATGGCGCGAGCAGCCAGGAAGTCCAGCAGCGCGGAGCCGGCGAACGGCGCGCGCACCGGCAGCCGCAGGCTCAGCGATCCGGGCACCGCTGGGGTGGCGCCGCGGGTGGCGCGCAGCCGGCTGGGATCGGTGGCGTAGACCTCGCGGATCGTGTCGTTGAACTGCCGGATCGAGGAGAACCCGGCCGCGAACGCGATGTCGGAGATGGGCAGCGAGGTGCTGGTCAGCAGGATCCGGGCGGTGTCGGCGCGGCGGGCCCGGGCCAGTGCCAGGGGAGAGGCGCCCAGTTCGGCGACCAGCATCCGGGCCAGGTGCCGTTCGGAGTATCCGAGTCGGTGCGCCAGGCCCGGGACGCCCTCCCTGTCGATGACCCCGTCACCGATCAGTCGCATGGCCGCTCCGACGGTGTCCGCCCGAAGGTTCCACTCCGGCGACCCGGGGGCCGCGTCCGGCAGGCAGCGCCGGCAGGCCCGGTAGCCGGCCGCCTGCGCGGCGGCCGCCGTCGGGTAGAACGACACGTTGCGGCGGTGCGGCGTGCGCGCCGGGCAGGCCGGCCGGCAGTAGATGCCGGTGGTGCGCACGGCGGTGACGAACTGACCGTCGAACCGTGAGTCCCTGGTACTGACCGCCCGGTAGGCGACCTCGAAATCCGGTGGCATGCCTCTACAGTGCCAGGCCGATCACGTCGCCGCTGGCGGGAATCGGACACGGCAGCGGCGCGGCCGCCGCTGGCCGCAACGGGTCAGTGCAGCGGCAACGCGGGAGCGGCGCCCTCACCGGCCGCCGTCCCGCCCACGGAGCCATCGACGCTGCCGTCGACAGCGCCGTCCGTCGTGCCGTCCACGGCGCCCTCCTCGAGGGCGGTCTCCGGCTTGCGGCGCGGCAGGAACAGCGACGGGACCAAGCACAGCACGATCAGCGCCAGCGCCACCCAGAACGTCTGCCCGAACGCGTCGGCCAGCCCGGCCTGGCCCGCACCGATCTGCTGCGGCGTCAACGGTGTGCCGTCCGGACCGACCATCTCTCCGGACTGCAGGCCGAAGCTGTACAGCGCCGCGGAGGGCCGTCCCAGGGTGGCATTGGTCAGGATGACGCTCATCACCGCGGTTCCGACCGATCCGGCGGACTGCTGGATGATGTTCATCAGGGTCGAGCCACGGGCCACCTCGTGGTGGGTCAGCGAGGCCAGCGCCGCCGACATGATCGGCATCATCGTCATGCCC
>JBIQML010000125.1:0-10058 GCA_044463405.1 Nakamurella lactea
ACAGGCCGGTCGGCTTGAACACCAGCACCAGGATCAGCACGGCGAAGATCACCGCATCCGTCCATTGGGATGAGATGTAGCCGTCGGAGAACGCCTGGACCAATCCGATCAGGAAGCTGGCCACCATGGCCCCGGGAATGTTCCCGATGCCGCCCAGCACGGCCGCCGTGAAGGCCCGCAGCCCGATCAGGAAGCCCATGAAGAAGTTGATCTGGGTGTAGTACAGACCCTGCATCACACCGGAGGCGCCTGCCAGCGCCGAACCGATGAAGAACGTCAGCAGGATGGTGCGCTCGACGTTGATGCCCATCAGCCGGGCGGCGTCCGGATCGATCGCCAGCGCGCGCATCGCGGTGCCGGTCGGGGTGCGCTGCACGAACAGGTACAGCGCCGCCATCATCAACACGCACAGCACGAACATCCCGATCTGCACGTAGCTGACGGTGGCGCCGCCGATGTCGAACGAGCCGGACGGCAGCAGTGTGGGGTAGGAGTCGAAGCCCGCCCCGTAGATGATCCGGACTGCCTCCTCCAGCGCCATCGACACGCCGAGGGCGCTGATCAGGATCGACAGCCGGGAGGCCCGCAGCAGCGGTTGGTAGGCCGTCTTCTCGATGACCAGGCCCAGCGCGCCGGAGAACAGCATGCCCACGATCAGCGCGACGACCACCAGCAGCGCCGTCGGCCAGTGCTGCGCGGCCAGCGCGACCAGCACGGTGTAGCCGATGAACGAGCCCACCATGTACACGTCGCCGTGGGCGAAGTTGATCAGCCGGATGATCCCGTAGATCATCGTGTAGCCGAGCGAGATCAAGCCCAGGAAGGCACCGATCGTCAGACCGTTGGCCAGGTACTGGATGAAGGCGGACACCGTGGGGGGCCTTCCGGGTCAGGCAAGCACCGTCAGCTGCTGGCCTTCTCCCACTGGCCGGAGTCGTTCTTGTCGTAGGCCGGCACGAACTTGCCGTCCTTGATGGTGATGACGATGTAGTCCACCGGCTTGCGGTCGCCGTTCTTGTCGAAGTGGAACTTGCCGGTGACACCCTCGAACTCGCCCAGCCCGTGCAACGCCTCGGTGATCTTGGTCGAGTCGGTCGAGTTGGCCTTCTCGATGGCCGCGGCCAGCACGCTGACGCCGTCGTAGTTGTAGGTGCCGTACGGACCGGGCCCGTGGCCGTACTTGCTGGTGTACTGATCCACGTAGTCCTGGGCGCTGGAGATGAACTGCGCCAGCGGTGCGGTGTCGATCAGCGCACCGGGACCACCGGCACCCGCCGTCTTGATCAGCGTGGGGTCGTTATTGGCGTCGCCGCCCATCATCTGGAACGACACGCCGAGTTGCTTGGCCTGCTTGAGCAGCAGCCCGAACTCGGGGTAGTAGCCGGTGTAGTACATGACGTCCGGGTTCGCCTGCTTGACCTTCGTCAGGATCGAGGTGTAGTCGGACTGGCCCGGGGTCAGGGCGTTGTTGTAGACCACGTCGGCACCGGCGTCCTTCAGCGCGGCGGCGGTGGAGTCGGCCAGACCCTTGGCGTAGGTGGTGTTGTCGTTGACCACCGCCACCTTCTTGGCCTTGAGCTCCTTGGTGATGAAGTCGGCCACGACCGGGCCCTGCTCGTCATCACGGAAGATCGTGCGGAACGCCTCGGCGAAGCCCTGCTCGGTCAGCTTCGGGTTGGTGGACGCGCACATCACGAACGGGACCTTGGCGTTGTGGAAGGTCTGCAGCTCGGGGAAGGCAGCCGTGGAGCAGTAGCCTCCCGCAGCCGCGACCACCCCCTGCGAGACCAGCTTGGACGCGGCCTGCGCGGCCGTCTGCGCGGAGCACGCGTCGTCCTGCGCGATGATCTCGACCGGCCGGCCGAGCACGCCGCCCTTGGCATTGATGTTCGCGGCCGCCAGCTTCGCGGCGTCGACGATGTCCTCACCCGCGGACGCCTCGCTGCCGGACAGCGGCGCCGGCACGCCGATCTTGATCGGTTCACCGCTGGGGGCCTTCCCGCCGCCACTCGCGCCGGAGGCGCTCGATGCGGAACCCGACGCGGACCCGGAGGCCGAGCCGGACGCGGAACTCGACGCCGACGAGCTGGACGCGGACGAGCCGGACCCGGCGGAGCTTGCGCTGGGCGATGACGCGGCCGAGCCGGATCCTCCGGACGCCGCGCTACCCCCGCTGCTACCGCACGCGACCGCTCCTAAACCGAGAGCGATCACGGCCCCGAAAACCAACGTGCTTCGAGTCAACCGTGCGGCCATCAGGCGTCCTTCCACATCACGGAACGAGGGTACGAGTCGGCCTAGGCTACCCCGACGGTTCGCCCGCGGCGCAAGTGGACATCGCCTTTTGAATGCGATTTCGTAACTCCATGCCTTCGACCCACGACCACTCCGCGCCGATCCTGATCACCGCCGACCAGGTGATGGACGCCCACGATATCACGACGGCGGTGGACGTTCTGGACCGCGCCTTTACCTCGGGGATGCAGGTGACGGCGCCGCCCCGGACCCGGTTGGAGATCGGTGATGCGAGCTTTCTGACCATGCCGGCCTCCGGCACCGGATCGGACGGCTCGCCGGTGGGCGGCGTCAAGGTGGTGACCATCCGGGCCGCCAACCCGGAGATCGGCGCGCCGACCGTGCAAGCTGTCTACTTGCTGTTCGGCGGGCCGTCCTCGGCGCCGCTGGCGCTGATGGACGGACCGGCGCTGACCAACCTGCGCACCTCCGCCGTCTCCGCGCTGGCCACCAGACGCCTCGCCCATGAGGACGCCCGGTCGCTGGTGATCTTCGGCGCGGGCGCCCAGGCGCGCGCCCACCTGACGGCGCTCGCCGCCGTGCGGCCCATCGAGACGGTGACGGTGGTGTCCAGGACGGCGTCCCGCGCGGCAGAACTCGTGCGACTGGCCACCGAGAAGGGGCTGGACGCCCGCGCCGGCCGGCCCGCCGACGTCGCCCAGGCCGATCTCGTGTGCTGTTGCACGACGGCCACCGAGCCGCTGTTCGACGGCAGCCTGCTGAGGCCGGGAACCCACGTGGTGGCGGTGGGCGCCTACCGGCCCGACACCCGGGAGCTGGACGAGACCACCATCACCGGGGCGCGGGTGGTGGTGGAGGACCGTGATGTGGCGCTGGCCGAGGCCGGTGAGCTGGCCATCCCGGTCGCCGCGGGCAGGTTCGACATGGCCGACGTGGCCGCCGATCTCGCCGAGCTGTGTGCCGGTGCGACGGTGCGACGCTCCGATCAGGACATCACGGTGTTCAAGTCGGTCGGCATGGCCGCCGAGGACCTGGTGGTCGCCGATGCGCTCTACCATGCGCTGATCGGCTGAACGCCGTCACCTCTCCGATGGGCGCTGCCCCACCGGGCCCCGATAGTCACGCATCCAGCCGATCAGCTCGCAGAGCCGGGCGACGATGTGCTCGTGGTACTGCCGGCCCTTGTCGGGCGAGATCCCCAGCGAGGAACTGAAACTGCCGGTCGGGGTGAAGGCCCGTTGCTCCGCCCCGGACCAGATGATCTCCACCCCGTCCGGCGCCGGCCCGAACAGATCGTCTCCGACAAAACCGCCGAAGACGGAGGAGAAGTCGACCGACTCCCCCGTCACCCGATCGGTCCGTATCCGGTCCGGGTAGCGGTACAGCACGTGCGAGAGTTCCAGCTCGCCGGCGTGGTGCTCGTTGGTGTCCTTGATGCCGGGCGCCGCGGACCGCGCCAGGTGCAACGGATCCGCGATGGCGAACAGCACTCCCGGAAGCGTCTGGTCGTGCAGTTCCCGCAGCGCGGAGGTCAGGGCCGGCAGGTTGGATCCCTTGTGCCCGTTGATCAGCACGATGCGGTCGAACCCGTGCCGCGCCAGGCTCCGGCAGATATCCCGGACCAGCGCGGTGAGCGTCTCCGGCCGGACGCTGATGGTGCCGGGAAAACCGGCGTGGTGCACGGAGTCCCCGAACCAGATCGGCGGGGTGCACAGCACGTCGGTGCGCTGCGCGGTGTCCTCGGCGAGCGTGATGGCCACGTAGGAGTCGACGCCGAGCACCCCGGCGGGGCCGTGCTGTTCGGTACTGCCCACCGGGACGATGGCGATCCGGTCCCGGGCCAGGTAGTCCTGCACCTCCTGCCAGGTCAGGTCCTGCATCCACACGCTGGGCAGCGCCCGGCCGTCGTCATCGCTCATCGGAACGTCCTCTCACCACCGGGCCGCCCGCACTGGTGTGTGCCGGCATGGTGGCCCTTTCCGCATGGTATCGGCGGGCCGCGGCTAGGAATCGACCAGCACCGGCCTGGCCGGGTCCAGCAGCGGGTGGATCACGTGCCGGGTGGACCGGTTGGTGGCCAGGTCGGCGAGCACCTCGCCGATCACCGGCACGAACTTGAAGCCGTGGCCGGAGAATCCGCAGGCGATGGCCACCTGCGGGTGCTCGGGGTGCAGCCCGACCGCGAAGTGCGTGTCGGGGGTGCTGGTGTACAGGCACGTCACGGAGCGCAGCGGCCGTCCGGGCAGGGTGGGCAGCCACCGCCGGATGAAGGTTGCCATCTCCTGCACCTCCTCCGGTGCGACCTGCCGGTCGATCGTCTCCGGGGTGCAGCGGTCGCGCTGGCGGAAGAAGGCGACCTTCGCGCCGCCGGACGGCCCGTCGGTGGCCGGGAACCCGTAGAACTCCCGGCCGGCCGGGTCGGTGCCGATGTAGACCGGGTGCCGGTCGGGGTCGAACGGATCGGTGCCGCCGGTCGGCTCGAACCAGTGCATCACCTGGCGTTCCACCGTCAGCGGCAGCCCGGGCAGCAGGTCCGGCGCCCAGGCGCCCGGGGCGATCACCAGGCTGCCGGCGGCGTAGCTGCCGGCGTCGGTGGTGACGGTGACCCCGTCACCGCCCGGTTCGGCCTGCCAGCCGCGCACGACCTCGCCGAAGCGCAGGTCGGCGCCGGATCGTCGGGCCAGGTCCAGGTGCGCGGCGACCGTCCGCTCCGGCCGCACGAAGCCGGCGTTGGGTTCGTACAGGACCACCTCGTCCTCGCCCAGGGCCACCGTCGGGAAGCGCTCGGATGCCTGTGCCGGGTCCAGGATCTCGTGCGGCAGGCCCCACTGCGTGGCGGCGCGGGTGCTTCCGGTGATGATCCTGCTGTCCCGGCGGCCGATCAGCAGCCCCCCGGTCAGGCGCATGTTGCCGCCGGGCACCTCGGGCTCGAGTTCCTCCCAGAGTTCGAAGGCGCGTCGCAGCAGCGGCACGTAGCCGGGGTCCTCGTAGTAGGCCTGCCGGATGATGCGCGAGTCGCCGTGGCTGGAGCCCTGGTCGTGCGCCGGGCCGAAGCGTTCCAGGCCGAGCACGCGCACGCCACGGCGCGCCAGGTGGTATGCGGCGGCGCTGCCCATGCCGCCCAGACCGATGACGATCACGTCGGGGGACTTGCCCATCGCCCTAGTCTCCCCCCAGGGTCGTGGATGTGGCCACGCGGCATGGCGCGTTCTGGCACCCACGACTGCGCGCCGGGGGGTGTGCGACAGTGGGCGCATGCAGATCTCCCTGGGTGACCGCGTCCCGCAGACCGATCGCGCCACGTTCGTCGCGCGCAGCGCCGACATCATCGGCGACGTCGAGCTTCGGGAGTCGTCCAGCGTCTGGTACACCGCCGTGCTGCGGGCGGACATCGACCCGATCGTGCTCGGCGAGCGCAGCAACCTGCAGGACGGCGTCGTGGTGCACACCGACGAGGGATTCCCCACGACCATCGGGGCGGGTGTGTCGGTGGGTCACCGCGCGGTGCTGCACGGCTGCACGGTCGAGGACGACTGCCTGATCGGGATGGGCTCGGTGGTGCTCAACGGCGCGGTGATCGGCGCCGGCAGCCTGGTGGCGGCCGGGGCCGTGGTGCCCGAGGGGGCCGTGATCCCCCCGCGGTCGCTGGTGGCCGGGGTGCCCGGGAAGGTTCGACGTGAGCTCAGCGACGCCGACGTCGAGCGGATCCGCGAGAACGCCGCCGTGTACCTGGATCTGGCCGCCCGGCACGCGTCGGCGACCCAGTAGGGCCGGTCCGCGCGACGGTCCCGCGCTCTCGCCGGCCGGAGCGCCGCCAGGGCCTCGTCAGGCCGTCAACTGGAGCGTGCGCCGGGCCAGCAGGTACGCCGGCAGCACTCCGATCAGGATCAGCGCGGTCCCGTACGGGGCCGCGGCGGTGAAGTCCAGCACCTCGCCGTTGGTCGTCGACCACAGTGCCGTCGACAGGGTCGTCATCCCGGTCGGCACCAGCAGCAGCGTGGTGGTCAGCTCCTTGGCCGAGTCCAGCAGCACGAACAGCCCTCCGGCCGCCACGCCGGGCAGCGCCAGCGGCAACGTCACCCGCAGCATGGTCCGGATCCGGCCGTACCCCAGCGAATGCGCCACCTCGTCCAACCGGCGACCGGCCGCGCGCAGCCCGACGTGCTGCGACCCGACCGCCAGCGGCAGGAACAGGATCACGTACGCCGCCACCAGCATCACCGGTGTCTGGTAGAGCGGCCGGAACCAGCGCACCCCGATGTACACCAGGGCCAGCGCCAGGATGATCCCCGGCAGCGAGTGTGCCAGCCACACCGACCGCTCCGTCACCGACGCGAACCGGCCCGGATGCCGGGCGTACAGCCAGCTGATGGGCAGCGCCACCACGGTGGCCGCCACCCCGGCCGCCACCGACAGCTCCAGGGTGCTCAGTGCTGCCGAACCCAGCGTGCCCCAGTCGATCCCGCCAGCGCCCGGGCCATCCAGCAGCGCGTTCAGCCGGGAGGTCCCGCCGCGGGTCACCCCGTCCACCAACCCGACCACCGCGACGTACAGCGGCACCCCCAGCGCCAGCAGCGCGACCAGCCCGCACAGCGCCGTCCACGCCGCCCGCGCCCGGCCCAGCGACCAGCGCACCGTCACCCGCGTCACGCCGCGTCCCACCCGGGCCGCCGTCCTCCGGCCGCGTGCCAGCCGCTCCAGCAGCAGCACCAGCGCCGCGCCGCCCACCAGCACCACGGCCAGCGCCCTGCCCGACTCGGGTGCCCCCAGCACCCGGACCCGTTGCATGATCGCGGTGGTCAGCGTCTGGTAGTTCAGCAGTTGCAGCGCACCGAATTCCGCCAGCACGTGCAGCAGCACGATGAGCATGCCGGCCGAGATCGCGACCCGCAGCTGGGGCAGCGTCACCGTCCACCACACCCGCCACCGCGATCGCCCCAGGGCGCGGGCGACCTCCTCCTGCGCGGCGTCCACCCCGCGCAACGCCGCCACGGTCGGCAGGAACACGTACGGGAACAGCCCGAGCGAGAGCACCAGCGTCGAGCCGCCCAGGCCGAAGATGGCGGTCGACTGCGGCACGTACCGGAAGCTGGCCGCCACCCAGGTGTAGGCGGACACGAAGCCGGGCACCGCCAGCGGCATGGTGAACAGCACGATCCACAGCCGCGGCATCGGCAGCGTGGTCCGCACCACCAGCACGGCCAGCCCGACACCGAGCACGAGCGAGGCCGCGCCGACGGTGACCAGCAGGACCGCCGTGTTGATCAGCAGTTCCGGAGTCGCCGGCGCCGCCAGCGCGTCGGTCAGCAGCGAGACGCTGAAGCCCTCGCGCAGCACCAGGTAGACGGCCGGCGCCAGCGAGGCGACGGCAACGATGCCGGCCGCGAACAGCACCGCGATCGGCGCCCCGCCGAGTCGGCCGGGCGAGCCGGCGCCGAATCGACGACGGCCCCGCCGCCCCGGCCCCTCGGGAGGCGGGAGCAGCGGAGCCTCGGTCGCGCTGGACACGGGGAAACGCTACGCCGGGCCGGTCAGGAGATTCCGGCCTTGATGATCAGGTCCCTGGCGGCGGTCGTGTCGGCGAAGACGCTCTGATCCACGTCCGGTGCCGTCAACTCCGACAGCGGCTGCAGTCCCACGGTGCTCTGCACGCCGGGTGCGACCGGGTACTGCGCCGCCGGATCCGATGCGATCGCCTTCTGCCCGCCGTCGGCGGAGCCCAACCAGGCCAGGAACTGCTGCGCCTCGGCCTGGTGCTTGCTCGCCTTGACGATTCCCGCACCGGAGGCGAGCAGCAGCCCGCCGGCGTCCGGGTGGTCGAAGTAGTAGATCTTGCTGTTCAGCTTGTCCGGGCCGCCCTTGGACTGGGCGAGGATCCACCAGTAGTAGTGGTTGGACAGTCCGAACTCGTGCTGCCCGGCCTCCACGCTGTCGCGCACCTTGCCGTTCTTCTGCTCGTTCACGCCGTTGGCCTTGATGCCCTTGAGCCAGGCCAACGTCTTGTCCGACCCGATGGAGTGGATCAGGTAGCTCACCGTCGAGGCGAAGGCACCGGACGGCGCGTAGGCGAACGTCCCCTTCCACTTCGGCTGGGTGAGATCCAGGATGCTGTGCGGCAACTCGTCCACGCTGATCAGCTTCGGGTCGTAGTAGATGACCCGCGCGCGAGCGGCGTAGGGCATCCAGTTGTGCGTGCTGGGCACCAGGCGCTGGTCGACCTCCTTGAGGGTGGCGGCGTCGACCGGGCTGAGCAGCCCCTTGGAGTCCAGCAGGCCGATCGGGCCCGGCTCCTCGGACAGGAACAGGTCGGCGGGCGAGCCGGCACCCTCCTCGATGAGCTGGTTGGCGAGTTCGGCGTCGTCCCCGGCCCTGATGGTGATCTTGATGCCGGTGGCGGCGGTGAACTTGTCGGCGAGGTCCTGGATCAGCTCCTCGTGCTGGCCGGTGTAGATGGTCAGCGTGGCCTTCTCGCCGCTGTCGGCGCCGGAGGCAGAGGCGGCGGACGAGGTGCTGCCGGACGGGGTCGCGGAGTTGGCGCTGGAGGCGCTGTCCTGGTCCGCGGACGATCCCGAGGCGGCGGATCCGGACGTCGACGGTCCCGCCGGCGCCGATCCCGAGGCGCTGCCGGAACCGGAGCCCGATGAGCAGGCGGCGGCGCCGAGCACCAGAGCACACGCACCGGTGGCGGCGACCAGCCGCCGGACCGTGCGGTGACGAACAGAACTGAACACGTCGTTCCTTCCCTCTCGGTCGTGGACGGCCACACGGACGCCCACCCTGAACAAAGGGAAGGCTACCCTTACCTTCACGGCGGCTAACGGCGGGTATCCCGATGGCCCGCTCCCGGGGCCGCGCGCCTACCCGGCGGTGGGCACCACCAGCACCGGATCGACCACCTCGACGCCGACCGCCGTGCCGAGCGCCGGGAGCCGGCCCGCCTCGCTGGTGCGCACCCGCACCGTGGGCCCGTCACCGCCGATCCCCAACCGCAGCGTGGTCACCGCGTCGTGTCCGTAGTACTCGTTGGACACCACGACCGCGGGCGTGCCGGAGGTGCCCAGCCGCATGCTCTCCGGTCGGATGATCACGTGGCACCTGCCCCCGGCCGGCAGAGCGGGCAGTACCGGTGACGAGTCCTCGGGCGGCGGGGCCTGTCCGCCGGGACGTGCCGGCACGGGTGTGATCCCGCCGGCGCCATCCGGGTTGGCGGAGCGAAGGCCGGTGAGCCGGCCGAGCACGCACTCGACGCGGGCCTCGCACTCGTCGCAGGAGAGGACGGTTCCGTCCAGCACCACGGCGTCACCCACGAACCGGGCGGTCGCCACGTCGGCGGGGTTCTCGTACACCTCGCGCGGGGCGCCGACCTGCACGATGCGGCCCTCCCGCATCACCACCACCCGGTCGGCCAGGGACAGCGCCTCCTCCTGGTCGTGCGTCACCAGCACGGTGGTGATGCCCAGGCCGCGCAACAGGTCTCGGACCTCCGTGCCCAGCTCGGCGCGCAGCGCGGCGTCGATGGCGGAGAACGGCTCGTCCAGCAGGATGACGGCCGGGCTGGGCGCCAGCGCGCGGGCCAGCGCCACTCGCTGCTGCTGGCCGCCGGACAGCTGGTCGACCCGGCGCCGCTGGTAACCCTCCAGGCCGACCAGCGCCAGCAGCTCCTCGACGCGGGCGGCGCGGGAGCGGCGGCGTGACGGGGACATCCGGTCGCTCGCCGTCCGGCTCAGCCCGAACGCCACGTTGCCGGCCACGTCCAGGTGCGGGAACAGCGCGCCGTCCTGCGGGACGATGCCGATGCCGCG
>JBIQML010000126.1:0-10003 GCA_044463405.1 Nakamurella lactea
GCCGCCCACCTGCACGACTCGGTGCTGCAGACCCTGGCCCTGATCCAGCGGCAGTCGGCCGACACCCGCGAGGTGCAGCGGCTGGCACGCAGCCAGGAGCGTGAGCTGCGCACCTGGCTGTACGGCCCGGCCGGCTACGCCTCGGCCAGCGGCGCCGCGGGGACCGCGACGCCCGGCAAGGTCGACCCGGACGCCACGTTCGCCGCCGCGCTGGCCGCCGCCGCGGGTGAGGTGGAGGACACCTACAACATCTCGGTGGCGCCGGTGGTGGTCGGCGACGCGGCCATGGATCCGCACCTGGCGGCGCTGGTCGCGGCGGCACGGGAGGCGATGGTGAACGCAGCCAAGCACGCCGGCGTCGGGGAGGTCAGCGTGTACGCCGAGATCGAGAACGGCACGGCCTCGGTGTTCGTGCGGGACAGGGGCTCCGGCTTCGACCCGGACGCGGTCGATCCGGACAGGCGTGGCGTGGCGCAGTCCATCCGGGGCAGGATGGACCGGCACGGCGGTAGCGCGCAGATCCGGTCCGCGCCCGGCCGGGGCACCGAGGTGGTGCTCACCATGCCGGTGACGCAGGCTGCCGGCGCTCCGTCGGGCGGTCAGTGAACCGGCGGTGACGGAGTCCTCCGCCGCGGCGAACGGTAGGGAGAGCAATGACAGACCCGGTCCGGGTGTTCCTGGTGGACGATCACGCGCTGTTCCGTACCGGCGTGAAGGCGGAACTCGCCTCGCTGGGCGACGAGCGGATCGAGGTGGTGGGCGAGGCGGGGTCGGTGAACGAGGCGGTGGTCCGGATCACCGCCGACCCGCCGAACGTGGTGCTGCTGGACGTGCACATGCCGGACGGCGGCGGCCGGGCCGTGCTGGAGCAACTGCACGGCAAGCTGCCCGACGTGGTGTTCCTGGCGCTGAGCGTGTCGGACGCCGCCGAGGACGTGATCAACGTGATCCGGGCCGGGGCGCGGGGGTACGTCACCAAGACGATCTCGGGGGCGGAGCTGGCGGACGCGATCGTGCGGGTGTCCGGCGGTGACGCGGTCTTCTCGCCGCGGCTCGCCGGGTTCGTGCTGGACGCGTTCTCCGACCGTCCCGGGTCGGCGCCGGTGTCGGACCCGGAGCTGGACCTGCTCTCTCCCCGCGAGCGGGAGGTGCTCAAGCTGCTGGCCCGCGGCTACGCCTACAAGGAGATCGCCTCCGAGCTGTTCATCTCCATCAAGACGGTGGAGACGCACGTGTCCAGCGTGCTGCGCAAGACCCAGATGTCCAACCGGTACGCGCTGTCCCGCTGGGCCACGGAGCGTCGTCTGGTCTGACCAACCTCGCGCCGGTTCGCGGGGTGCGAACTTTTTGGCGACAGACGGTGCTATTGCGCCCACGCTCCGCTAGGGTCCTCTCAACCGTCGCGCCCGCGACGACGCCTGGGGTCTTGTCGGCTCACCAGACGCCGTTCAGTCCCTCGGCATCCACGGATGGTCCTGGAGGGATGTGTGATGGGGCAACGCACCGGCAAACGCCTTGCACTGGTAGCCGTTTCGACGGCCGCCCTGGTGCTGACCCTGGCCGGCCCGGGTTACGCCGCGCCGGGCAGCCGAGCACCCCAATCCGACGACGATCCGGCGCTCACGGCCACGGCACTCACGCCGGTGAGCATCGAACACGGCGGCAAGAGCGACTCGTCCGCGATCGCGCGGACGCCGCAGACCCTGCTCAAGCGCACCGACGGCGCACGGATCAACGTCATGATCAAGTTCGACTACGACGCCGCCGCCAGCTATCACGGCGACAAGGCCGGCCTGGCAGCCACCAGCCCCGCCGTCACCGGCCGCAAGTTCAACCCCAGGAGTGCTGCGGTCAAGGCCTACACCAAGCACCTGACCGCCGAGGACTCCGCGATCACCTCCCGCATCTCGCAGACCGTCCCCGGCGTCACGATCCGCGACACCTTCCACACCGTCTACGGCGGGGTGTCTGCGACCATGCCCGCCAACCGGGTGAAGGACCTGGTCAAGGTCGACGGCGTCGTCGCGGTGCAACCGGACGAGCTGCACCAGCTGCTGACCGACGCCAGCCCCGAGTTCATCAACGCCCCGCCGGTCTACCAGCGCCTCGGCGGAACCGCCGACGCCGGCAGCGGCATCATCTACGCCAACCTGGACTCCGGGGTCTGGCCCGAACATCCGTCCTTCGCCGACCTGGGCAACCTGTCCGCCCCGCCCGGACCGGCCCGGGCGTGCGACTTCGGCGACAACCCGCTCACGCCGGAGGACGACCCCTTCCAGTGTGGCAACAAGCTCATCGGGGGCCAGGCCTTCCTGGACACCTACCTGGCCAACCCGGACCTGGCCGCCGCGGAGCCCTATCACACGGCGCGCGATTCCAACGGGCACGGAACGCACACCGCCTCCACCTCGGCCGGCAACATCGTCGAGCACGCGGAGCTGTACGGCGTCGACCGCGGGCCGCTGCACGGCATCGCGCCCGGGGCCTGGATCATGGAGTACAAGGTGTGCGGCATCCAGGGCTGCTACGACTCCGACTCGGCGGCCGCGGTGGCACAGGCGATCGTCGACGGCGCAGATGTGATCAACTTCTCGATCTCCGGCGGCACCGACCCGTTCACCGATCCCGTCGAGTTGGCGTTCCTGGACGCCTACAACGCCGGCGTCTTCGTCTCGACCTCGGCCGGCAACGATGGACCGACCGCCGGCACCGCCAACCACCTGTCGCCCTGGGTGACCACCGTCGCGGCGTCCACCCAGAGCCGGGCGTTCGTCTCGACGCTGACCCTCACCGCCGACGGCGACACCTTCACCGCCGAGGGAGCATCGGTGACCGCCGGCGCGGGCCCGCTGCCTGTCGTCATGGCCGGCGCGGCGCCCTACGACGACCCGCTCTGCCAGCAGCCGGCTGCGGCCGGAGTGTTCGACGGCAAGATCGTCGCCTGCGAGCGCGGTGTCAACGCCCGGGTGGAGAAGGGCTACAACGTCCTGGCCGGTGGGGCCGAGGGCATGATCCTGTTCAACCCGTCGCTGGCGGACGTGGAGACCGACAACCACTTCCTGCCGGCCGTGCACCTGGCCGACGGCACCGATTTCGTCGCCTTCATGGGCTCGCACGACGGCGTGGTCGGCGAGTTCACCGCCGGGCAGCGCTCCGTCGGGCAGGGCGACGTGATGGCGGCGTTCTCCTCGCGGGGGCCTGCAGGGTTGTTCCTCAAGCCGGACGTCACCGCACCCGGTGTGGAGATCCTGGCCGGGCAGACTCCGACGCCCGACGAGATCGCGGGCGGCCCGGCCGGTCAGTACTTCCAGGCGATCGCCGGCACCTCGATGTCCTCGCCGCACGTCGCGGGGGCGGGCATCCTGATGGCGGCCGCGCACCCGAACTGGACGCCGGGACAGATCAAGTCCGCGCTGATGACCACCTCCGTGACGGACGTGCTCAAGGAGGACGAGACGACACCGGCCGATCCGTTCGACATGGGCGCCGGGCGGATCGACGTCGGAGCAGCGGCGGACGTCACCCTCACCCTGGACGAGACGACCGGGCGGATGGTCGACCTCGGCGGCGACCCGCTGACCGCGGTCGACCTCAACCTGCCGTCGCTCAACGCGCCGATCATGCCCGGCACGCTGACCACCAGCAGGACGGTGACGAACGTGACGGGCAGCACCCAGAACATCGTTGTCAGCGCGACCGCGGGCAAGGGTTCGACGATCACCGTCTCGCCGTCGCGCTTCACCGTTCGACCCGGCGCGTCGAAGAGCGTCACCATCACGATCAGTTCGACGGCGCCGGTCGGCGAGCAGCAGTTCGGCAGCATCGTGTTCCAGCCGAACAACGGCGCGGCCATGCACCTGCCGGTCGCGTTCATCCACCAGCAGGGCTCGGTGTCGCTCTCGCAGGAGTGCACGCCGTCCACCATCGCCAAGAAGGCGACGTCGACGTGCACCATCACGGCCACCAACCTCGCCCCGACGGAGCAGACGGTGACCATGGACACGACGCTGACCAACAACCTCAAGGTGGCCGGAGTCGAGGGTGCCGATCAGACCGGGCAGCGGTCGGTGGCGACCGCACCGGCAACCCTGGCCCCGTCGAGACCGCCGGTGCCGGCCGTCGCGGACGGTGATTCACCGGCCGGCTACCTGCCGCTGGGCGGCCTCGGGATCGCGCCGATCCCCCTCGGTGATGAGGATCTGGTCAACTACAACGTGCCGGCCTTCGAGTTCGCCGGCGAGCAGTACAGGGCGATCGGGGTCGACAGCAACGGCTATATCGTCGTCGGCGGAGGCACCGCGGCCGACAACAACTGCTGCAATCTCCCCGAGGGCCCCAGCGCGGCGGCGCCGAACAACGTGCTCGCGCCGTTCTGGACCGATCTCACCGGCGAGGGGGCCAACGGGCTGTATGTCGGCGTCCTGACGGACGGGGTCGACTCCTGGTTGGTGGTCGAGTGGCAGGTCCGCGACTGGGAGACGGGCATCTCCCGCGCCTTCCAGGCGTGGATCGGCGTCAACGGCGCCGAGGACATCAGCTACACCTACGCGGGTACCGGCACATGGTCCGCGCCGGGCACCCAGCCGTTCCTGGTGGGCGCCGAGAACAGGCTCGGCGAGGGCGCGATGTCCGCGACGCTGCCGGTGGGTGGCCATGACCTCCGGGTCACCTCCTCGGGTGGGTCTGCCGGAGGGTCGGCGAGTTACACCGTCACGGTGCTGGGCAACTCGCCCGGGCTCGGGTCGGTGCGATCGCAGCTCACCTCCCCGGGCGTGCGTGGCACGACCGTCGTCACCTCGAACATCATGGTGAAGTGACGCCGTAACACCGGGGGTGCCGCCGGGACCGCCCGGCGGCACCCCCGCCTCGCCGGTCAGCCGGTGATCGGCCGAGCGGCGCCCATGCCCGTCCGGTCTGCGGTGCTGGGGCCGCGACGCCGGAGGGTCGGCCGGCACGCGCGCTCGGCCGGCCGATTCCCCGAGGGCGCACAATGCCCTCGCAGGGCAGGCGGCACGGCGAGGCGGGCGGAGACGAGATGGACACGAGACTGCGGGTGGCGGCGGTGCAGTTCGAGCACCACCCCGACGACAAGCGCCGGAACCTGTCTCGGGTCGAGCACTTCACCGAGGCGGCCGCGGCCGCGGGCGCCCGGCTGGTGGTGTGCCCGGAGATGTGCCTGACCGGATACTGGCACCTGCGCCACCACACGGCCGAGCAGCTGTGGGCCCTGTCGGAGCCGGCGGACGGTCCGCTGGTCTCCGCCCTGACGCAACTGGCCGCCAGCACCGGCATCGGTGTCGGCGCGGGCTTTCTGGAGCGGGACGGCGACCGGCTCTACAACGCCTACGCCGTCTGCCTTCCCGACGGCACCGTGCACCTGCACCGCAAGCTGCACGCGTTCATTCACCCGGCCGTGTCCAGCGGCGACGCCTTCACCGTGTTCGACACGCCATGGGGGATCCGGATGGCCGTGCTCACCTGCTACGACAACAACCTGATCGAGAACGTCCGCGCCTGCGCCCTGATGGGGGCGACCGTGCTGCTCGCACCGCACCAGACCGGCGGCACCGCCTCCCGCAGCCCGCACGGGATGAAGCCGATCCCGGTGGCGCTGTGGGAGGAGCGGGCCGAGCACCCCGGTGCCATCGAGCGGGCGTTCCGTGGTCCCGACGGCCGGGGCTGGCTGATGCGCTGGTTGCCGTCCCGGGCCCACGACAACGGCCTGTTCCTGGTGTTCAGCAACGGCGTCGGCCGCGACGACGACGAGGTGCGCACCGGCAACGCCATGATCCTCGACCCGTACGGGCGCATCCTGGCCGAGACCTGGGCCGCCGAGGACACCCTGGTGCTGGCCGATCTGGACCTGGACCTGGTGCCGCTGTCCACCGGGCGCCGATGGATGGCGGCCCGGCGGCCGGAGCTGTACGGCATCCTCACCCAGCGGATCGGCAACGAGCGCGATGCCCGCACCGCGCGGTTCTCCGACCAGCCGGTGCGACTTCGGCGCGACGGCGAGCACTAGCGCGGCGGGGGGCCCGGTACGGCGCGCGTGGGGCATGCTGGGCCGGTGCCGCCCAGCCGAAGTCTCGCCGCCGCGGTCGCCGTCACGCTCCTGGCGACCGGCTGCGGCTCTGCATCTCCGGCGGCCGGTCGGGCCGAGGTGACGGTGACGAGCACCTCGTGGATCGCCCCCTCCGGAGCTGCGGCCGGTTCCCCGCAGCGGACCGGCTCGCACGGATCCTCGTCACCGCCCCGACCGTCCTCGGCGACGGCTCGGACCGGGCGGCCGGCCGGATCGCCCGTCACCGACCCGTCACCGGCCGGTCCTCCGGACTCCGTCACCGCCTCCCTCGCACCCTCCGGGTCGACCGCTTCCGCCGCCCACCCCGGGACCGGGACGGCCGCACCGGCCGCGACCACCCCGACCCGCCCGGCCGGCACCGTCACCCTGGCGCTGGCCGGGGACGTGAACTTCTCCGAGCGCACCGCCGGCCTGCTGGCCGCGGACCCGAACACCGCGCTGCGGCAGGCCGCGAAGCAGCTGAGCAAGGCCGACATCACCATGGTCAACCTGGAGACGGCCATCACCACCCGCGGCACGCCCTCGCCGAAGCAGTTCCACTTCCGCGCCCCGGCCACGGCCCTGCGGGCCCTGGCGGCGGGTGGGGTGGACGTGGCCACCATGGCCAACAACCACGCCGCGGACTACGGCGACCAGGGGCTGGCCGACACCCTGGCCGCCATCGAGGCCTCGCCGATCCCGGTGATCGGCATCGGCGCCACCGCGAGGCAGGCGTACGCGCCGTTCACCGCCACCGTCAACGGGGTCCGGCTGGCCGTCCTCGCCGCCAGCCAGGTGCAGGACTGGACCCTCGCCGCGCACACCGCCGGATCCGACTCGCCCGGCATCGCCAGCGCGTACTCCGACCGGCTGGTCGCCGCGGTGAAGGCCGCCGCGAGGAGGGCCGACGTCGTGGTGGTCTACCTGCACTGGGGCATCGAGTACATCACCTGCCCGTCGGGCGAGCAGCGGGCGCTGGCCGACACTCTGGCGAAGGCGGGGGCGGCCGCGGTGGTCGGCACCCATGCGCACGTGCTGCAGGGCGCGGGCTGGCGGGACGACGGCGTCTACGTCGCGTACGGGCTGGGCAACTACTACTGGTGGCGCTCGTTCGGCAACGAGCAGGACGACAACGGGGTGCTGACGCTGACCATCGACCGGCATCGCGTCACCGCCGCACGCTTCCTGCCCACGCATCTGGATGCCCGCGGTGTTCCGCTGGTCGCCACCGGGCAGCAGCGCCAGCGGATCCTGGCCGAGTGGCAGCGGGACAGGCGGTGCGCAGGCCTGGCCGCGACGCCGCCGGGGTGAGGCGCCACCGCGAATGGGTGCCGCCGGGTGGGGTGCAGGGCTGGGTGCCGGGCTGGGGTGCCGGGCTGGGGTGCCGGTTGCCCTACCGGCGGCCGAGCTTGCCGCGGCCCATGGACAGCAGCAGCATGCCCAGGTCGGTGCCGGCGGGGCCGAGGTCCGCGAACCGCTCCAGGATCTTCATCTCCCGGCTGTAGACGATCCGGGTGCCGCCCTCGGAGGCCCGCATGGCGCCGATCGCCCGGGACAGTTGGGTACGGCGCTGGATCAGGCGCAGCAGTTCGGCGTCGATGGCGTCGATCTCCACGCGCATCTCGGCGATGGTGGGGGCGTCGTGCGGCGCGTCCACCGGGTCGGGCATCGGCCGGTCCGTGCCACGTCCTGTTGGCTCGGTGCCGGGCGGACCGGACCGGCGCGCCCCGTCGACCCCGTCACCGGTCACTGCGTCCTCCGGCGTCTCGTTCAGCGCGGTGGTGCTCATCTGGTGCTCTCCATCCTGCCCGGACCAGCCGTCCCGGAGAAGGAAAAACGCCCCGGGTCGGGATGACCTCGGGGCGTCTCGTCGCGGATGGCTCAGCCGCGTACGGGCACCGGGGTCCGGTACCCATAGAAAAACTCGCGGCTCGCCACGCAGCCATCAAAGCACATCGGTGACGACACCGCGAGCCCGGGCCGGTACGCCCGGCCTGTCCGGCCCCGGCGGTAGCGTTTGTGTCGTCATGACGAGCCTGTTCGACCTGCCGCCCACGCCGGAGGCATCGCCCCACCCTTCCCGGCCCGCGCCGGACGGGGTCCCCGGGCGCCGGGCCGACCGGACCGACCGGGCCGGGCGACCGGGCGGCGACCCGGACGACCTGCTGACCGACCTCAACCCGGCGCAACGGCAGGCGGTCACCCACCGCGGTGCGCCGCTGCTGGTGGTGGCCGGCGCCGGCTCCGGCAAGACCAGGGTGCTCACCCGGCGCATCGCCTACCTGCTGGCCACCGGCGCGGCCCGGCCCGGGGAGATCCTGGCCATCACGTTCACCAACAAGGCCGCGGCCGAGATGAAGGAGCGGGTCGCGGCGCAGGTCGGCGGCCGGGCCAGGGCCATGTGGGTATCCACCTTCCACTCGCTGTGCGTGCGCATCCTGCGCGCCGAGGCCGCGCACCTGCCGGTCAAGTCGAGCTTCACCATCTACGACGCCGCCGACTCGCAGCGGTTGGTGGCCATCGTGGCGAACGGGCTGAACCTGGACACCCGGCGGAACTCTCCGCGCATGCTGGCCGCCGCGATCTCCAACCTGAAGAACGAACTCGTCACCGCCGAGATGGCCCGCGAGCGTGCCGGTGGCGACTCGGGCTCCGACTACGACAAGCTGGTCGCGGAGGTCTACGACGGCTACCAGCAGCGCCTGACGGCGGCCTCTGCCTACGACTTCGACGACCTGATCATGCAGACGGTGCTGCTGTTGCAGTCCCGCCCCGCGGTGGCCGAACACTACCGCCGCCGGTTCCGGCACGTGCTGGTCGACGAGTACCAGGACACCAACCACGCGCAGTACGTGCTGGTCCGGGAACTCGTCGGCGGGGCGGCGGCCCCGGACGTGGACGACGACGTGGCCGGAGCCGCGGCCGCCGGTGACGAGGACGAGATCCGCGCCGCGGCCACCGCACACCAATCGGACGTGCCGCCCGCCGAACTGGTGGTGGTGGGGGACGCCGACCAGTCCATCTACGCCTTCCGCGGCGCCTCCATCCGCAACATCACCGAGTTCGAGAAGGACTACCCGGACGCCAGAACCGTTCTGCTGGAACAGAACTACCGCTCCACCCAGACGATCCTGTCCGCGGCGAACTCGGTGATCGCCAAGGACCACAAGCGACGGCACAAGAACCTGTGGACCGACGCCGGCGACGGCGAGCGGATCGTCGGCTACGTCGGCGACGACGAGTACGACGAGGCCCGCTTCATCGCCGACGAGATCGACCGGCTCTCCGATGCCGGGCAGATCACCTACGGCGACGTGGCGGTCTTCTACCGCACCAACGCCGCCTCCCGCGCCATCGAGGACGTGTTCGTCCGGTCCGGCATGCCCTACCGGATCGTCGGCGGCGTGCGGTTCTACGAGCGCAAGGAGGTCAAGGACGCGCTGGCGTACCTCCGGGTGGTCGCCAACCGCGCCGACGAGGTCAGCATGCGGCGCATCCTGAACACCCCCAGGCGCGGCATCGGCGAGAGGGCCGAGGCGACCGTGGCGATGTACGCCGAGCAGGAGCGCATCGGGTTCGCCGACGCCCTCGCCGCGCACGCCGACATTCCCTACCTGGCACCGCGTTCCGCGACCGCCATCGCGGGATTCGTGGCGCTGCTGGACGGCCTGGACGAGGTGGTGGACTCCGGTGGGGATCCGGCCGACGTGCTCACCGCGGTGCTGGAGCGCACCGGATACCGCGCCGAGCTGGCCGACTCCGACGATCCCCAGGACGCCTCCCGGCTGGAGAACCTGGACCAGCTGGTGACGGTGCTGCGGGAGCAGGCGGAGGGGGTGACGGTCGCCGCCGAGCAGGCGGCGGCCGCGGTGGCGGCGGCGCGGCAGGGCGGTGACGAGGACCCGGCCGACGGCGGTGACGAGGACCCGGCCGACGGCGGTG
>JBIQML010000127.1:0-9910 GCA_044463405.1 Nakamurella lactea
GTCGCGCAGGTCGACCAGCACCAGGTGCACGTCGGTGCCACCGGTCAGCACCGTCACCCCGGCGTCGGCCACGTCGGACTCCATCAGCCGCTCGGCCAGCAGCCGGGCCCCCCGCAGGGTGCGCTGCATCCGATCGGTGAACTCGGGTGCCGCGGCCATCCGGAAGGCCACCGCCTTGGCGGCGATCACGTGCTCCAGCGGGCCGCCCTGCTGCCCGGGGAACACCGCCGAGTTCACCTTCTTGGCCAGGTCGGCGTCGTTGGTCAGGATCACCCCGCCGCGCGGGCCGCCCAGGGTCTTGTGCGTCGTGGTGGTGGTGATGTGCGCGTGCGGCACCGGCGACGGATGCAGCCCGGCGGCCACCAGCCCGGCGAAGTGCGCCATGTCCACCAGCAGGTAGGCGCCGACCTCGTCGGCGATCTCCCGGAACCGGGCGAAGTCCAGGTGCCGCGGGTAGGCGGACCAGCCGGCGATGATCAGCTTCGGCGAGTGCTGGCGCGCCAGCCGGCCGACCTCGTCCATGTCGACGCGGTAGTCCTCCTTGGACACCTCGTAGGCGGCCACCTCGTACAGCAGCCCGGAGAAGTTGATCCGCATGCCGTGCGTCAGGTGCCCGCCGTGCGCCAGCGACAGGCCCAGGATGGTGTCACCGGGCTTGATCAGCGCCTGGTAGGCGGCGGCGTTGGCCTGTGCCCCGGAGTGCGGCTGCACGTTGGCGAAGCCGGCGCCGAACAGCTCCTTGATCCGGGCGATGGCCAGCCGCTCGGTGACGTCCACGTTCTCGCAGCCGCCGTAGTAGCGCCGGCCGGGGTAGCCCTCCGCGTACTTGTTGGTCATCACCGATCCCTGCGCCTGCATGGCGGCGACCGGGGCGAAGTTCTCGCTGGCGATCATCTCCAGCGTCTGCTGCTGGCGGTGCAGTTCGGCGGTGACGGCGGCGTAGACCTCCGGGTCGGCCTCGGCGAGCGGCGCGTCCGGGCCGGGCCAGGGCGCGGCGTCCGACGATGGCGCGGACTGCTCGACGGGGGTGCTGTCGGTGGCGGTCATGGCGGGCCCTTCTCCTCCGGTCGCGGCGACGTCCGGCTGCACCGGGCAACCTGGTCGGTACCCCTCAACGGTAGTGGACCGCCGGGACGGGCCCGCGGGCCGGACCGGGACGAACCTGCGGGCCGGACCGGCACCGGGCACGGGGCGTCGTCCCTGCGGGCCAGGTAACGATCGGGTGACAGGGATGGCCGGGTATTTGCTCCGCCGCATCCCACGGTTCAGGATGCCCACATCACGCCGGGGCGCCGGTGACGGCGTCCTCGGGTGGCGCCGTCGACTGGCGGAATGCCCTTCGTCGGTGTGTGCTGTTCCCACTCGAGGCTCCCGTCGAGGGTGCCTGTCCCAGCAATCGGAGGTGCACAAGGTGATCCGTCACCGTTGGGTGGTGGCCGCCGTGGCGGCCACGCTGGCCGTCACCATGGCCAGCTGTGCCCAATCCAAGAGGGACGAGAATCCCTCCAATTCCGCGAGCTCCGGCAGCGCCGCGGCCAGCAACAGCGGCGGGAGCGCCTCGTCGGCAACCTCGGGCTCGTCCGCGTCCGGGTCGGCGGCCTCCTCGGGCAGTTCCGCGGGGTCGGGATCCGGCAGCGCGAGCGCCCCGTCCGCCGACACCGGCATGCCCAAGGACCCGAACGGTACCTTCGTGTTCGGCGCCGCCGGTGCGCCGGAGACCTTCGATCCGCTGTACGCCACCGACGGCGAGACGTTCCGGATCTCCGAGCAGATCTTCGAGGGCCTGGTCGGGTTCAAGCCAGGGACCGCGGACCTGGAGCCGAGCCTGGCGGAGTCCTGGACGCACAGCGACGACGGTCTGACCTGGGACTTCAAGATCCGTCCGAACGTGAAGTTCTCCGACGGCACCCCGATGGACGCCAAGGCCGCCTGCTACAACATGGACCGGATGTACACGCAGACCGGCGCCGGCGCCACCCAGGCCGAGTACTGGGCCGACAACATGGGCGGCTTCAAAGGTCAGAAGGACTCCGACGGCAAGCCGGTGCCCAGCATCTACAAGTCCTGCACGGCCAAGGACGACATGACCGCCGAGATCACGCTGACCCGCTACACCAGCAAGTTCCCGTCGATCCTGGGCCTGCCCTCGTACTCGATGCAGTCGCCGACCGCGCTGAAGAAGTACGACGCCAACGACGTCAAGGCGCAGGGCGACTCGTTCGTCTTCCCGCCCTACGCGCAGGCGCATCCGACCGGCACCGGGCCGTTCGTACTGAGCAAGTACGACAAGCAGAACAACACGGTCACGCTGACCCGCAACGAGAACTACTGGGGCCAGAAGGCGAAGGTCAAGACGCTGATCTTCCAGATCATCCCGGACGAGTCCGCGCGCAAGCAGGCCCTGGAGGCCGGCACCATCGACGGCTACGACCTGCCCAACCCGGGCGACTGGGCGGACCTGAAGTCCAAGGGCTTCCAGGTCGACGTGCGGCCCGCATTCAACATCCTGTACCTGGGCTTCGACTTCAAGAACAACCCCGCGCTGAAGGACCTGAAGGTCCGGCAGGCCATCGCCTACGCGATGAACCGGGAGCAGTTCGTCAAGACCCAGTTGCCGGAGGGCGCCGTAGTCGCCAAGGAGTTCTACCCGAAGACGGTGGACGGCTGGACGGACGCCCTGACCCAGTACGACTACAACCCGGACAAGGCCAAGCAGTTGCTCAAGGAGTACGGCAAGCCGGTGACGGTGAACTTCTGGTGGCCGACACAGGTGTCCCGGCCGTACATGCCGGATCCCAAGAGCGTGTTCACCGCGTTCTCGGCCGACCTGGAAGCGGTGGGCATCAAGGTCAAGGCGACGTCCAAGCCGTGGAACGGTGGCTACCTGGACGGAGTCAGCGGCCACCAGCCGGACCTGTTCCTGCTGGGCTGGACCGGTGACTACAACACCGCGGACAACTTCCTGGGCAACTTCTTCTCCAACCCGAGCGGCAACGACTTTTACACCGCCGGCGCGGACTTCGGCAAGGAACTGGCCGACGACCTGGCCAAGGCCGACGCCATCCCCGACGAGGCACAGCGCACCAAGGCCTATGTCGACCTGAACAAGAAGATCATGGGCGACTGGCTGCCGGGCGTGCCGATCTCCTCCTCGCCTCCGGCGATCGTGGTGGCAGGCAACGTCAAGGGCCTGATCCCGAGCCCGCTGACCCACGAGATGTACTCGCTGGTCTACAAGGACTGACGGACAACCGGACCCTGCCGCCACCGCATGCTCGGTGGCGGCAGGGTCCGACCTGCAGGAGGGTCGAGGGACAGCTAGGTGCTCAGGTACACGGTCCGCCGGCTGCTGCAGCTGGTGCTGGTGCTCATCGTGCTGTCACTGCTGCTGTTCGTCTGGCTGAGGACCCTGCCCGGCGGCACCGTCTCGGCGATCCTGGGGGAGCGGGCCACACCGGAGAAGATCGCCCAGTTGCGACACGTGCTGGGCCTGGATCAGCCGGTGATCGTGCAGTACTTCAAGTTCATGGGCCAGGTGCTGCAGGGCAACTTCGGCCAGTCGACGGCGGTCTCACCGGGCACGCCGGCCTTGACGGTGTTCTTCAACCGGTTCCCGGCGACGGTGGAGCTGGCCGTGGGGGCGATCATCTTCGCCCTGATCTTCGGCATTCCGCTGGGCTACATCGCCGCCCGCCGGCGCGGCGGCGTGCTGGACACCTCGGGTGTGGTGGTGTCCCTGGTCGGGATCGCCGTTCCGGTGTTCTTCCTGGCCTTCCTGCTCAAGTACGTCTTCGCGGTGAAGCTGGGCTGGTTGCCCCCGACGGGCCGGCAGAGCCCGACGATCAACGCCACCCGGGTGACCGGATTCTTCGTGCTGGACGGCATTCTCACCCGCGAGTGGGACGCGTCCTGGGACGCCGTCAAGCACCTGATCCTGCCCGCCATCGCGCTGGGCACCATCCCGTTCGCGGTGATCTTCCGGATCACCCGTGCCTCGGTGCTGGACGTGCAGAACGAGGACTTCATCCGGACGGCGCAGGCCAAGGGCCTGACCAACCGGGTCATTCGCGGGCGGCACATCCTGCGCAACGCGATGCTGCCGGTGCTGACGGTGACGGGGCTGCAGACCGGTGGGCTGCTGGCCGGCGCCGTGCTCACCGAGACCGTGTTCGGGTTTCCGGGTCTGGGCGACGCGGTGGCGCGCGGCTTCGAGCAGCGGGACTATCCGGTGCTCGAGGTGCTGGTGCTGGCCGCCGCCATGACGTTCGTGTTGGTCAACATGATCGTGGATCTGCTGTACGCGGTCATCGATCCGAGGATCAGGACGAGATAAGCCATGCCAGCCCTGATGTCCGGCAAGAAGCAGCGCATCGACGCGCTGGCCTCCATGGACGCTGACGCCGCCGACGACTCCGGTGTGTCCCTGCTGGTCTCGGCGTGGCGCCGGCTGCGGATCTCGTTGCTGTTCTGGGTCGGTGCGGTCATCATCGCGATCTTCATCATCGTGGCGATCTTCGCGCCGTGGATCGCCCCGCACGACCCCGGGGCCCAGTTGCTGATCGACCAGGTCAGCCGCGCGCGCAGCCAGATCCCGCCTCCGCAGCCCGGCTTCCCGCTCGGCGGCGACCTGCAGGGCCGGGACCTGCTGTCCCGGCTGATCGTCGGCAGCCGGCAGACCCTTCAGGTCGGCGTGTTCGCCACCCTGATCGGGCTGGCGGGCGGGCTGTTCCTGGGCATCCTGGCCGGCGCGTTCGGTGGCTGGGTGGACACCGTGGTGATGCGCGTCGTGGACGTGATGCTGTCCATTCCCAGCCTGCTGCTGGCGATCTCGATCGCGGTGCTGTTCGCCAACCCGAGCCTGACCAGCGTGATCATCGCGGTGGCCACCGTGCAGATCCCCATCTTCGCCCGGCTGCTGCGCGGGCAGATGCTGGCGCAGCGGGAGTCCGACCACGTGCTGGCGGCCCGGTCGCTGGGGGTCAAGCGGGCGCCCATCGTGTTCCGGCACATGCTGCCGAACTCGCTGTCGCCGGTGATCGTGCAGGCCACCCTGGTGGTCGCCACCGCCATCATCGATGCCGCGGGCCTGTCCTTCCTCGGCCTGGGCGACCAGGACGTCAAGATCCCCGAGTGGGGCCAGATGCTCGGGGAGGCGCAGCAGCAGATCGACCAGCACCCGAACCTGGCGTTCTGGCCCGCCGGATGCATCATCGTGGTGGCGCTCGGATTCACCCTGCTGGGCGAGTCCCTGCGGGAGGCCCTCGACCCGAAGAACAGGCGGTGACGGGCATGGCGGCGTTGCTCTCGGTGCAGGACCTGTCGGTCACCTTCGGCCGGCGGGGCGAGGAGCCGTTCCACGCGGTGGACGGCGTGAGCTTCGACGTGGCCCCCGGGCAGACCGTTGGCCTGGTGGGCGAATCCGGCTGCGGCAAGTCCGTGACCAGCCTGGCGATCATGCGGCTGCTGCCGCAGCGGGGCAACAGGGTCGGCGGCACGGTGGACTTCGACGGGGTGAACCTGCTGCGGCTGTCCGGACGGGCCATGCGGGACCGGCGCGGCCGGGACCTGGCGATGATCTTCCAGGACCCGCTGTCCAGCCTGAACCCGGTGGTGCCGATCGGGATCCAGGTCACCGAGGTGCTGGAGCGGCACCGCGGGATGCACCGGTCGGCGGCGATGGTGGAGGCGCGGGAGCTGCTGGAGCAGGTGGGCATCCCGGACCCGTCCCGGCGGCTGCGGGAGTACCCGCACCAGCTCTCCGGCGGGATGCGGCAACGGGCGCTGATCGCGATGGCGCTGGCGTGCCGGCCGCGGCTGCTGATCGCGGACGAGCCGACCACGGCGCTGGACGTCACCATCCAGGCGCAGATCCTGTCCCTGCTGCGCACCCTGGTGGCCGAACACGGCACGGCGCTGATCATGATCACGCACGACCTGGGCGTGGTGGCTGGGCTGTGCGACGAGGTGAACGTGCTCTACGCCGGGCGGGTGGTGGAGCGGGCCGAGCGGCACGAGATCTTCGCCGATCCCCGTCACCCCTACACCCACGGCCTGCTGGGCTCGATTCCCCGGCTGGATGCCGATGCCGCCGAGCGGCTGCACCCCATCCCCGGGTCGGTGGCGGACAACATCCCGTGGTCGGGGGGATGCGCCTTCGCGCCGCGGTGCGGCAACGAGGTGCCGGCCTGCCGGCAGCGCACCCCCGAACTGGCCGGTTCGGGGCACCTGCTGCGCTGCTTCAATCCGGTGGTGCCGGAGATGGCCGCGGGTGCCGGGGCCGCGGGGGTGCAGCGATGAGCGACCAGCCCCGGGACCGGGATCCGGACGTGGTCGGCCACGGCTTCGACGCCACCGGCGGGCCGGAGGCGATGGACCTGCCGGGCGAGCCCGAGCGGCCGGGACCCTCGGGCGAGCCCGACGGCGACCGCGTCGAGGTGGGATCGTCCGGCGGGCAGTCGGTGTCGGACCTGGAGGAGCCGGCGGACGTCGACGAGGCGCGCGCCGCGCTGGCCGCCGAGCGGGCCGCGGAGCAGGCGGCCGACGCGGCGGACGCCACCGTAGCGGCGCCCGGCGAGGTGCTGCTGGACGTGCAGGACCTCAAGGTGCACTTCCCCATCAGGCGGGGCGTGCTGATCGACCGCACCATCGGGTTCGTGTACGCGGTGGACGGCGTCAGCCTGTCCGTGCGTCGCGGCGAGACTTACGGGCTGGTCGGCGAATCCGGCTGCGGCAAGACCACCCTGGGCCGGGGCATCCTGCGGCTGATCGAGCCGACCGCCGGCAGGGTGGTCTTCGACGGCACGGACATCGCCGCGCTGTCCCGCTCCGAGCTGCGCAAGGCGCGCCGGCGGATGCAGATGGTCTTCCAGGACCCGCTGAGCTCGCTGGACCCGCGGCAGTCGGTGCAGTCGATCCTGGTGGAGGGCATGCGGGCGCACGGCCTGGACTCCTCCAACGCCGAGACGAATAGGCGGCTGCGGGAGTTGCTGTCCGCGGTCGGCCTGCCGGCCAGGTCGCTCAAGAAGTTCCCGCACGAGTTCTCCGGCGGGCAGCGCCAGCGCATCGGGGTCGCGCGGGCCCTCACGGTGAACCCCGACCTGATCGTGGCCGACGAGCCGGTGTCCGCGCTGGACGTGTCGGTGCAGGCGCAGGTGATCAACCTGCTGGAGGACCTGCAGGACGAGTTGGGCCTGACCTACATCGTGATCGCGCACGACCTGGCGGTGGTCAAGCACATCTCGGACCGGGTCGGTGTGATGTACCTGGGGTCACTGGTGGAGGAGGCCGCGGCGTCCGAGCTGTACGCGCGGCCGCTGCACCCGTACACCAAGGCGCTGATGTCCGCCGTGCCGGTGCCCGATCCGCGGGTGGAGGACAGCCGCGAGCGGATCCTGCTCACCGGGGATCTTCCGTCACCGGCGAACCCGCCGTCCGGGTGCCGCTTCCACACCCGCTGCCCGTGGCGGCAGGAGACCCGCTGCGACACCGAGCGTCCCGAGCTCACCGAGACCGCTGCCGGGCACCGGGTGGCCTGCCACTGGGTGGCCGAGATCGAGTCCGGCGCCATCCGGCCGCACGAGGTCGCCGACGTGGTGGTGTGAGCCGTCACCCGCCCAGGAAGGCGACCACCCCGGCGGCGATGCCCGCGGCGTAGCGCTGCTGGCCGTCGGAGGAGGACATCAGTGCCGCCTCGGTGGCGTTGCGCATGTTGCCGCACTCGATCATCACCGTGGGGCGCAGGGACAGGTTCAGCCCGGCCAGGTCGGAGCGGGTCCACAACCCGTTCTGCCCCAACGCATTGCTGACCGGGAAGTTGGCCCCGGACAGCCCGTCCCGGATGGCCCGGGCCAGCGAAAGGGAACGATCGGCCATGGCCTGCCCGGCCGGCGCGCGGGAGGCCGTCATCACGTAGAAGCCGCGGATGCCGGCGGACTCCCCGTCACCGTGGATGGAGACCACGGCGTCGGCGTGCGCGTCGTTGCCGATCGCCGCCCGCTCGTTGACGCACGGGCCGACGCCGTCGTCGGAGTGCCTGGTCATCACGACGGTGATCCCCTTGGCGCGCAGGGCATCCCGCAACGCGAGCGCCACCTGCCAGTTGAACCGGTACTCGGGATAGCCAGCGTTGGTCTCCGTTCCGGTGGTGTTGCAGTTCTTGTACTGGCCGAACCCGGCCGGCACCTGCTTGTTGATGATCTCCGGGTGCAGGTGGTTGGCGCCGTTGTGACCGGGGTCGATCACCACCACCGTGCCGGCCAGCGGGCCGTGCCCGGCGGGACGGCTGGTGGCCGGGATGCTTTTCGTGCTGGTGGTCGGCGGGGCGCTGGGCTTGGTGCTGGCGGAGTGCGTGGTGCGCACCAGGGTGCGCTTGGTGCTGCTGGTGGCGGTGCTCGTGCTGTGCGTGGTGCCGCTGTGACCGGTGGGGTGGGACTTCTTGGTTCGGGTCGGGGTGACGGTGACGGTGGTGGTCACGACCGGCGGTGACGAGGTGCTCGGCACCGTGCCGGACGGCTGCACCACGGTGATCCGGTTGCCCTGGGGTGACGACGCGGTCGACGGCGCGGACTGGCCGCCGGATGCCGAGCCCCCGACCGGCGCCGACGCCCCGTTCGGCGCCTCGGTGACCCCGCTGACCCCGCTGACCGTGCTGGCCGGGATGCCGGCGCTGCTCCCGGTGGCCGGGCCACCCTGGCCGCCGGTGGTCTGGCCGGGCGGCGCGGACGACGTGCCGCACCCGGCGATCAGGGCGCCGATCGCGGTGCAGGCCACCACGACGGTGCTGAACGGTCGTCGCACACGCATGATGGCAAGCCTGCCAGCACGGTGCCGGATCCGGCGTGTGCCACGCGGCCCGGACGGTCGGCAACACCGTCACCGGTGGTGCGGAGGCGAGTGGTCGGCCACGATGGGCGGGGCACAGGACCACGCGCAGACGGGAGACCAGCGGTGATCGAGCGGACAGAGGGCTACCTGGAGCGCGACGGCGAGCAGATCTGGTACGAGACCGCCGGTGACGGTCCCGCGGTGGTGCTGTCGCACGGCCTGGGCGGCAACGCCGCCGTGTGGTACCAGCAGGTGCCGCACTTCGCCCAGCACCACCGGGTGATCACCTGGGATCAGCGCGGCTTCGGACGGTCCAGCTCCCGCACCGGCCGGATCGGGCCGGGTCCGGCGGTGGACGACCTGCTGGCGCTGCTGGATCACCTGCAGGTACCGAGCGCGGCCCTGGTCGGCCAGTCCATGGGCGGGTGGGCAGTGCTGGGTGCCGCGCTGCGGGCACCGGACCGGGTGGGTGCGCTGGTGCTGGCGTGCACCACGGGCGGCATCCCGCCACATCGGGTGGCCGGCCCCTCCGGCTCGGCCGTGCGCACCCAGGTCGGTGCCCGGCCGCTCGGCGTGCACCCCGCGCTCGGCGAGCGGCTGGCCCGCATGGATCCGGCGCGGGCCTACCTGTACCAGGCGCTGGGCACCTTCGGGCACCGGCCCGGCGACGGGGAGATCTCCCGGATGCTGCACGCCGTCAGCTACGACGTCGACGAGCTCGCGGCGCTGACCGTGCCGGTGCTGATGGTCTGCGGTGAGCTGGACGCGCTGATGACGCCGGCGCTGGTGCGGGATGCCGCGACCCGGCTGGCGCACGCCACGGTGCTGGAGTTCCCCGGCCGGGGGCACTCGCCGTACTTCGAGGACCCGGAGCCGTGGAACGCCGCGGTCGGCGAGTTCCTGGCGAAGCACGTCGGGACCGGCGCAGGCTGAGGGCGCCGAGTGAGACGGCACCGTCCGCGGTGCGCACTACGCTGGGCCGGGTGGCCGGGCGGGCCGTACCGCCCGGCGTGGCCGATCTGACCGCCGGACGAAGGGAACGTGCACATGCAGCCGGGAGGCTTCGACGCTGGTGGTTTCGATCTGG
>JBIQML010000128.1:0-9792 GCA_044463405.1 Nakamurella lactea
AAGTAGCGCACGTTCTCCTCGAACAGGTCGAATATGCTCGTCACCCACCGCTCGCCGAAGAACACCGCCGGGCGGACACCCTGGTTGCGCAGTTCCGGCGAACGGGTGTCGGTGGCCTGCAGAAACAGCTCGGTGCGGGTCTCGGCCCACAGCCGTTTGCCGAAAAGGAAGGGTGAGTTCGCACCAAGGGCCAGCTGCGGGCCGGCCAGGATCTGCGCGGCATTCCAGTTGGCGGCGAAGTCGGCGGGCGAGACCTGCAGGTGCAGCTGCACCGAGGTGCAGGCCGACTCCGGGGCGATGGTGGGGGAGAACATCTTCAGCGACTCCGCGCCGACGATGTCCAGCTCCAGGTCCTCGCGGCGGGCGGCGAACACCGCCTCGTCGATGGCCGCGTAGCGGGGGTTGGCGCTCATCCAGTCGTCCTGCAGGTGCTCGGCCTGCAGGGTGGGCAGGATGCCGATCATCACGATCGCGGCGCCCGCCTCGTGCGCCCGGGTGTCCGCCCGGTCCAGCGAGGCGCGCAGTAGCTGCTCCAGCTCCAGTGCCGAATCGCCCGGCAGCGGTCGGGGCGGCACGTTGAGCTCGATGTTGTAGCGGCCGAGTTCGGTCTGGTACGCGGGGTCGGCGATCGCCTCCAGCACCGGGGCGTTGGCCATCGCCGGCTGCCAGTGATCGTCGACCAGGTTCAGCTCGATCTCCAGCCCGGTCAGCGGCCGGTCGAAGTCGAAGGTCTGCTCGATGAGCATCCGCTCGAACACGTCCAGGCATCGCTGGACCTTCTCCCGGTACTGCTTGCGCTGCTCGCGGGTGAACGTGGCGCTGGCGATGTCATCACCCATGGCGACTCCCTCTCACGGCCCGGGACCGGCCGACGGCGACCCCTCGGTGGAGTGGTCCCCGTCACAGCAGAGCCAATCACACGGACGGTGGGCGGGCATGTCCAGGTGCTGGGCGTGGCGGCGGTGTGGGTGCGCCTACCCTGTTGCGGGGCGGGGACGCCGGCGGGCACGCCGGCGTGAGCACGGCGAAGCGAGCCAGGGATGAGGGGCATGAACAGATGACACGGGCGGTGACGGTGACTCCGGCGGACCCCGCTGGCCATGCGGACGCCGCCGGTCCGGCCGATCCGGCGGCGGGGCGGGGCCCGGACTGGCTCGACGCGTTCCTGGGCGCGCAGCTTCCCGCGCTGGTGGCGTTGCGGCGGCGGATCCACGCCCACCCGGAGTTGTCCCACCAGGAGACCGACACCACCGCGCTCATCCGGGACACCCTGGGTGCCGCGGGCATCGAGTCCACCGTGCTGCCGGAGGGCACCGGTCTGGTGGCCGACATCGGTGACGGCGAACCGCTGATCGGGCTGCGCGCGGACATCGACGCGCTGCCGCTGACCGAGGACACCGGGCTGCCGTTCGCCTCCACCGCGGACGGCGTGGCGCACGCCTGCGGGCACGACGTGCACACCACCGTGCTGCTCGGTACCGCGATGGCGCTGCGCGCCGCCCCCGCGCTGCCCGGCCGGGTGCGGTTGCTGTTCCAGCCGGCCGAGGAGGTGATGCCCGGCGGGGCGCACCTGCTGGTGCGTGCCGGCGCGATGGCCGGCGTGGACCGGGCATTCGCGGTGCACTGCGACCCCCGGTTGGAGGCGGGCAGGGTGGGGCTGCGGGTCGGGCCGATCACCTCCGCCTGCGACATGATCGAGATCGAGGTGTCGGGCCCCGGTGGCCACACCTCGCGCCCGCACCTGACGGTCGACCTGGTGGGTGCCCTGGCGACCCTCGCGGCGCAACTGCCCCCGATGCTGGCCCGCAGGGTGGACGCCCGCTCCGGCGCCGTGCTGGTATGGGGCGCCATCGCCGCCGGCCAGGCGCCGAATGCCATCCCGCAGCGCGGCGTGCTGCGGGGCACCCTGCGCATCATGGACCGCGCGGCGTGGGACGTCGCCGAGCCGCTGGTGTCGGAGCTGATCGGTCAGATCCTGAGCCCCACCGGCGCCGAGCACCGGCTGCGGCACGTCCGCGGGGTCCCCCCGGTGGTCAACGATGCCGAGGCCGTGGCGCTGCTCCGCCGCGGAGTCGGCGGGGCACTGGGGCCGGACGCGATCGCGCACGCCGAGCAGTCCACCGGCGCCGAGGACTTCGCGGTGCTGCTCGAGGACGTGCCCGGTGCGCTGGCCCGGCTGGGCGTGTGGGACGGGGTCGGCCCGCAGGTGGACCTGCATTCGCCGGGTTTCCGCGCCGACGAGCGGGCAATACCGGTGGGGGTGCGCAGCCTGGTGCACACCACGCTGGAAGCGCTGCGCGACAGCTGAGTCAGAACAGCGAGTAAACGCGCGGACTGATGACGAACCCGTGGTCGCTGTCCACGTCCATGCAGGTGACGGTGGAGCCGGCGGCCGTACACATCACGTGCCCCACCCGGGTGGTCTCACCGTCCCGCAGTACCGGGGCGTGCGGGTCGTAGGCGGTGTCCGATACGCAGACGAAGGCGGCAGGCCCACCCGGCGGCATCCGGATCGACGACCCGTAGTCGCCCTCGCACGACGGGTGTGGATTCTTGGGCGGCGTGTAGCTGTGCTTGACCATCACGTCGCAGCGCACCGCGCCGCCACTGATCAGGCAACCGATGCTGTGATCGGCCAGTTGGAAGGACCGCAGCGAGAGGATCGGGCCAACCTGCCGGGTCGACGTCCCGGCAGTCTTGGGCGCGGTCGTGGATCTCGGGGCGGTCGTGGTCTTGGGTGCGGTCGTCGGGCCGCCGGCTGCCATGGAGCGGAACTGGTCGACCAGCACCGACGCGGCCTGCACTCCGGAGGCCCCCTTGCCGACCCGGTGCTCCGCCCTTCTCAGCTGCTGGCGGCTGAACCGGCTGCTGCTGATCGACACGCTCTTGGTCGTGACCACGACGGCGGTGCCCCCGGCCCCGGTCGCGATCGCGTTCGACACGTCGGTGAGCCCGCGCACGTCGTGCCCGAGCAACACCACCCAGATGTTCAGGCCGGATGTCCTGGCGGTCCGCACCTGGTCGCGCAGGTCCGCCATCTCGCCCGCGTCGCCCTGGAAGTCCGCCTCGACGTAGACGGGGTTGTCGGGCAATTCCGCGACGATGGTGCCCACCGGGATGCCGTGCACCACCGCCTCGACCGTCCGGGCGGTTCTGGTGTGCGTGGCCGTGCCACCGGTGGACGCCCTCGCGTGGGTGGCGGAGGTCGGTGTGCTCGGGGACATCGGCCGGATCGGCGGCTTCGAGGTGGACCGGTGGGTCATGCGGGTCGTCGACGGCGTCCGGGTGGTCGAGGTGCGGATCCGAGACGTGCTGCCGCCGGTGTTCGGTGGGGTGGTCGCGGCTCGGGCCGCAGCCAGCGACGAGGCGACCACCGGGTCGGCGGCCGGGCTGCCCCGGAGATCGGCCGTGCACCCGGCAGCGAGGATCGTTGCGGCCGCCATTCCCAGCGCCAGCATGATCGACCGTCTGCGCATCGCCGTCATCCCCACTGTGTGCGCGACACGGTACCCGCGACGGTGCGCCCTACGGGCGTTTTCGGCGAAATCGGTGAACTCCCTCACGTCCCGACGGATCGGCACGGCCGCAGCCGAAGGTCCCTGACGTACTCATCGGGCGCGTCGATCGCCTCGGCCGCCTCGGCGATCACCCCGAGGTACCGGGCCGACGGCAGGCCGCCCTCGTAGGCCCGCAACGCGTACAGCCAGGCCAGCACGTCGCCGTCCAGGGTGTGCACCCGAAGCCGGATCTTGATGTAGAGCCCGAGGTCTGCGCCCTCCCAGGAGTCCAACGCCCGCTCGTCGGACTCGGACAGGTCGTACAGCGCCACGAACACCGCGGATCCGGGCTCCTCCACCACGGTGGCCAGCGCGCCCTCCCAGCCGAGATCCTCGCCGCCGAAGGTCAGCCGCCAACCGTTCAGCCAGCCGGTCCCGGCCAGCGGGGATGAAGGACAGCGCTGCAGCATCTGCGCGGGATCCATGTTCGACCCGTACGCGGCATACAGCGCCATGGCCATCTAGCGTAGTCACCGGCGGTGACGGCAGCGGCGCCGTCGTACCGCGACGGACCAGGGGAGGTCGGCTCGGGTGACCAGGATCGTGATCATGGGTGGCGGGCCTGCCGGGTACGAGGCCGCGCTGGTGGCCGCCCAGTACGGCGGTGACGTGACCCTGGTCGAGCGGGACGGTCCGGGTGGGAACTGCGTGCTGGCCGACTGCGTGCCGTCCAAGACGTTCATCGCCTCGGCGGGGGCGCGCACCGCCGTCCGGGAGGCTGGCCGGCTGGGGATCAGCGTTCCGCCGACGTCCGTTTCGGTCGATGTACCGGCGGTGCATCGCCGGGTGGTCGACCTGGCCGCGGCGCAATCGGCGGACATCGCCTCCCGGCTCACCCTGGAGGGCGTGCACGTGGTGCGGGGCAGTGCCGAGCTTGCGGATCCGGAGCCCGGGCTGGCCTCGCACCGAGTTCGGGTGACCGACACCGATGGCGGCATCGGCGACATGGAGGCCGATGTGGTGCTGATCGCCACCGGCGCCACGCCGCGGATCCTGCCGGATGCCCAGCCGGACGGCGAGCGCATCCTGACCTGGCGCCAGGTCTACCAACTGCCGGAGCTGCCCGAGCATCTGATCGTGGTGGGCTCGGGGGTCACCGGAGCCGAATTCGCCTCCGCCTACACCGAGATGGGCGTGCGAGTGACGCTGGTGTCCAGCCGGGACCGGGTGCTGCCCGGGGAGGACGCCGACGCCGCTGCGGTGCTGGAGGACGTGTTCGCCGAGCGCGGCGCGACCCTGGCCAAGCGGTCCCGCGCGCAGTCGGTGCGGCGTGCCGGTGACGGAGTCACGGTCACCCTGACCGACGGGCGGGAGATCGCCGGCTCGCACGCGCTGATGACGGTCGGTTCGGTGCCGAACACCACCGGCATCGGCCTGGAGCGGGTCGGGTGCACCGTGGACGAGGGCGGGTTCATCGCCGTGGACCGGGTCTCGCGCACGTCGGTGTCGGGGATCTACGCGGCCGGCGACTGCACCGGGGTGCTGATGCTGGCCTCGGTGGCGGCCATGCAGGGCCGGATCGCCATGTGGCATGCGCTGGGTGAGGGCGCGCCGCCGTTGAAGCGGAAGCTGGTGTCCGCCAACGTGTTCACCCACCCGGAGATCGCCACCGTCGGGGTGTCCCAGACGGAGGTGGACGGCGGCAAGGTGCCTGCGCGGGTGATGATGCTGCCGCTGGGCACCAATCCGCGCGCCAAGATGCTCGGGCTGCGGGCCGGGTTCGTCAAGCTGATGGTGCGACCGGCGACCGGCATCGTGGTGGGCGGTGTGGTGGTGGGACCGGAGGCATCCGAGCTGATCCTGCCGATCGCGGTGGCGGTGCAGAACCAGTTGTCGGCCAAGAACCTCGCCTACACCTTCAGCGTGTACCCGTCGCTGTCCGGCTCCATCACGGAACTGGGCCGGCAACTGATGGCGGCCGACGACCTGGGGTGACGGCTCGGACCGCGGTGTCCGAGCGGCCGAGTTGGTCCGTCGCCTGGGCCGGCAGAGGGTGTGTCGTTGACGCTCGCATCGAGAGTGGAGTTGTGTCCACGCGCCGGCGGCGGGGTGAGGAATTCGCTAGCGCGGCGGCCGACAGGGGTGGGGATCCGGGGTGCGGCAGCCTGCGAGGTTGGTGGGGATCCGAGGTGCGGCAGCCTGGGAGGTTGGTGGGGATCCGAGGTGCGGCAGCCTGCGAGGTTGGTGAGGATCCGGGATGCGGCAGCCTGCGAGGTTGGTAAGGATCCGGAGGGTGCGGCAACCCGCGCGGGAACGCGGAGTGGTGGTGGGTCCCGGAGCGAGGTTCTGTGGTGGGTCCTATCGGGCGGGCCGTGTCGGGGCGTGCGACCGACCGCTCACCCTTCACCAGCCCGCCCGCGATCCCCACCCCGCCCGCGGCGCGGACGCTGAAGCATCGGTGGACGGAAGTCCACTCTCGATGCGAGCGTCGAGAGCGAACCCTCCTGCGGCCGGCGGAGCGGCCGACGATCTGCTCCGTCGCCGCCACCGACCGAATCGTCACGACCGGGCGTCAGAATCCACTGGCGACGCCCGGCGAACAGTACGGTCTGCAGACGAGCCCGTGCAGCCGGATGGATCGGCAGGACGCCCGGGGTGCAGGCCGCAGCCGGGAGGCTCTCCACAAACAGATGCGTCCAGCCGGTGCCGGGCACGACTCCATGCACGACATGCATCCCGGCCAACCCGGCGATCGTCGGTGATGGTGAGGGTGGCAGCAACTCGATACCGCGGCCAGCTGTAGTCGGCGCTCACCAGCACCGGAGACTCGTCCACGGCGTTCCCCCCGGGCCGCCGCCCGCCGATCTCCGGCACGTCGAAGTTGCGGTCCAAGCACAGCCATCGGATCCAGGAGTCGGCCGCCGACCGGGCGCCACCGTGCGCCAACGGCGCCATCCGGCACACGTCCCGCACGCCCCGACCCGTCATCCGGACGGCCACGCCGCACAGCGCGTCCACGCTGCCGACGGCCCCGCTGTGCAACGCCGCGTCCAGGATGGACAGCACGGCGGGAAGCCCCCGCTGACGTGCGGCAAGGCGGATCGCACACTCGGTGGGGTCTTCGACCAGGATGCCGTTCACCCGTGTCGGCGCCGCCATCGGCCGGTATCGGTGCACGATCAGTCCCGATCGCTCCGACAGGGCTGTCCCCGCAGCGAGAACGTGTGTGTGCGTGCTTGGTGTCATGAGGAACCCGCGGATTTCCGCGGCGGTGTCCAGGCAGGCGACGATCGGTCGGTTGAGAGTCAACATCGCCGCGGCGAGCCGCGTCCAGACCCCGGCTGCGCCGTCAGCGCCGTCAGCGCCGTCAGCGCCGTCAGCGCCGTCAGCGCCGGCAGTGCCGGCAGTGCCGTCAGCGCTATCAGCGCTATCAGCGCCGACAGCCCGGACGACATAGATCCCGCGCCACAACGGCATCAGGCGTCCTTCTGCGACGGCCCGTTGGATCTGCCGCGGGTGCAGGATCTCTCGGAGTTGGCGACTCGATATCCCATCGCGCTGGGCACTCGCGATTGCCCGTACCCGCTCGAAGGCTGCACCGAATCGATCCGTCACGGCTCAACGATGCGGGATCGGCGCGCCCCCGTGGGGCTGCTGCCGCCGGAATGTGGATGGTTCTGCGCCGGTGGACAACCGGCTCAGTCTTCGTCCGCCCAGTCGAAGGTCCGCGTCACCGCCTTGCGCCACTGGCCGAACAGCCGATCGCGCTCCGCCGCGTCCAGTTCCGGCTCCCAGCGAGTGTCCTCCGCCCAGTTGGCGCGGATCTCCTCGGGGCCGGACCAGAACCCGACCGCCAGGCCGGCGGCGTAGGCGGCCCCCAGGGCGGTGGTCTCGGCCACCACCGGGCGAACCACCGGGACGCCCAGGATGTCGGCCTGGAACTGCATCAGCGTGTCGTTGACGACCATGCCGCCGTCCACCTTCAGCGAGGTGAGGTCCACACCGGAGTCCGCGTGCATGGCCTCGGCCACCTCCCGGCTCTGGAACGCGGTGGCCTCCAGCACCGCACGAGCCAGGTGCGCCTTGGTCACGAACCGGGTGAGGCCGACGATCACCCCGCGGGCGTCGGAGCGCCAGTACGGGGCGAACAGCCCGGAGAAGGCCGGCACCACGTACGCGCCTCCGTTGTCCGGGACGCTGCGGGCCAACTCCTCGATCTCATCCGCGGAGCTGATCAGCCCCAGGTTGTCCCGGAACCACTGAACCAGGGAGCCGGTCACCGCTATCGAGCCCTCCAGCGCGTACACGGGGGCGGCGTCGCCGATTCGATAGCACACCGTGGTGAGCAATCCATGCCTGCTGGCCACCCGCTCGGTGCCGGTGTTGATCAGCATGAAATTGCCGGTGCCGTAGGTGTTCTTGGCCTCCCCCGGGGACAGGCACGCCTGCCCGAAGGTCGCGGCCTGCTGGTCCCCGAGCGCGCCCGCGATGGGGATCCCGGCCAGCTCCGCGGGATCCGTCACCGCCCCGTAGACCTCCGAACTGGACCTGATCTGCGGCAGCATCGCCAGCGGAACGCCCATCTCGTCGGCGATCTCGCCGTCCCAGCCCAGCGTGGACAGGTCCATCAGCATGGTGCGGGAGGCGTTGGTGACGTCGGTGACGTGGATCCCGGGGCCGCCGGATCCGCCGGTGAGGCGCCACAGCAGGTAGCTGTCCATGGTGCCGGCCAGCAGCTCGCCGGCGGCGGCGCGCTGCCGCGCCCCGTCCACGTGGTCCAGGATCCAGGCGATCTTGGGACCGGCGAAGTAGGTCGCCAGCGGCAGCCCCACCCGGTCCCGGTACCGGTCCGCACCTCCGCCTGCGGCGGCGAGTTCGCGGCAGAGCTGATCCGTGCGGGTGTCCTGCCAGACGATCGCCGGGTGCACCGGGTGTCCGGTGGCCGCCTCCCACACCACCGTGGTCTCCCGCTGGTTGGTCACCCCCAGCGCGGCGACGTCGGCGGCGCTCGCGCCGGCCGCCGCCAGCGCCCCAGCGACCACGGCGCGGGTGTTCGCCCAGATCTCCTCCGGATCGTGCTCCACCCAGCCGGCCCGCGGAAAGCTCTGCCGGTGCTCGCGGGCCTCGGACCCCGCGATCCGCCCGTCGTGGGTGAACAGGATGCACCGCGTCGACGTGGTGCCCTGATCGATCGCCGCCACGAACCGTGCCGCCATCGGTTCCTCGCCCTCCCTGTGTCGCGACCCGAGCACGGGCGGGGCCGCCGTGCCGGGGCCGTCTGATCGCCATCCGGACGGTAGCGTGAGGGTCGGCAGCATGCCCGTCGGGGCGGTCACAGCATCGACCACAGTTGGAACTGGGGGAGGTTCACCCACGGTGATGGCCGACATGGCTCAGGCGTCGCGGCTCGGTCCGGAGCAGCGGGCGGCGAACGCGCGCCGGCTGGACGGCGGCTCGTTCGACGTGGTGGTGATCGGCGGCGGCGTGGTGGGCGCCGGGGTGGCGCTGGACGCCGTCACCCGCGGCCTGTCGGTGGCGCTGGTGGAGGCACGGGACATCGCGTCCGGAACCTCGTCACGGTCCTCCAAGCTGTTCCACGGCGGGCTGCGCTACCTGGAGATGCTGGAGTTCGGGCTGGTCCGCGAGGCGCTGGCCGAGCGGGAGCTGATGCTCACCAGGCTGTGCCCGCACCTGGCCCGGCCGGTGTCGTTCCTGTATCCGCTCAAGACCCGCATCCTGGAGCGCCCGTACGTGGAGGCGGGCCTGACCCTGTACGACACGATCGGCGGCGCCCGGTCGGTGCCCCGGCACCGGCAGCTGACCAGGGCGGGGGCGCTGCGGCTGGCACCGGCGCTGCGCAAGGACGCCCTGGTCGGCGGGGTGCGTTACTACGACGGGCAGGTCGATGACGCCCGGCACACCCTGACCGTCGCGCGCACCGCGGCCGCCTACGGCGCTGTGGTCCAGCCCTCCACCCAGGTGATCGACTTCGTGCACGAATCCGACCGGGTCGCCGGGGTGCGGCTGCGGGACGTGGAGACCGGCGCGGAGTCGGGTGTCTCGGCCGGCGTGGTGATCAACGCGACCGGGGTGTGGACCGACGAGTTGCAGCGGCTGGCCGGCAGCCGAGGCCGGTTCCAGGTGCGGGCCTCCAAGGGGGTGCACCTGGTGGTGCCCCGGGACCGCATCCCTAGCGAGACCGGGCTGATACTGCGCACCGAGACCAGCGTGCTGTTCGTCATCCCGTGGAAGGCGCACTGGATCATCGGCACCACCGACACCGACTGGAACCTGG
>JBIQML010000129.1:0-9747 GCA_044463405.1 Nakamurella lactea
GTCCCGTAAGCCGGAGCCGGGCGCGGTCGCCCAGGTCGACAGCCCCATCACTGCGACCTTCGCGCGGCAAATCGATCCAAGCACGCTATCGATCACGTTGACCGACTCGGACGGGAACGCCGTCTCGGGCTCTGTCTCGTACGATTCCGACTCGCGGACCGCTACCTTCCAACCAGTCAGTGCCTTGGACTACGGCACCACGTTCACGGCCGCTGTCAGTGCGAGCAGTGCAGCCGGAGTGGCGATGGAAAGCCCCGTGTTGTGGACCTTCACAACGGTGGCGGCGCCCCCGCAAGGAACCACGTACAGCATCTTCCCGCAGGGCTCACAGCCGGACTCGCCGTCGTGGAACGACCCAGGGCCCGTCACGGTAGGGGTGACGTTCAGCACCGACCAAGACGGTGTGGTGACCGCGGTGAAGTTTTACGACGGAGAGGGCAACACTGGCCAACACCAGGTCGCCATCTGGAACTCCGATGGCACCCAGTTGGGTACTGGGACGTCCAGCGGGTCAGCGGACGGCTGGCGCACCGTACTGCTCACCACGCCGGTAGCAGTCTCGGCCGGAACCACTTACGTCGCATCGTATCGTGCTCCAAACGGTCACTACGCGGTGACGTCAGGAGGGCTCGCAACAGCCATCGACGCCTCCCCACTGCACGTCCCCGCCAACGGCGGCGTGTACAGCTATCCCGACAGCTTCCCGGCAAACACCAGTGGCGTGAACTTCTGGGTTGACGTCGTACTTGTCGTCCCTCCAACGAGCCCGGATGGCAAAACGGCGGCAGCCCATGCCACAGCTACCCCGGCGACGGAGCCCGAGGCGCCAGCCGCTGCCACCCCGCCGACCAGTACCGAGCCTCCGGATCCGTCGGACGACGATGACTCATCCGACATCGACTCCACGGCGACTTCGAGTAACACGGCCACGCGGAGTTCGGCCGATTCGTCGGACACGACAGCGCCGCTCGATACCAAGGACAGGTGAAAAATGAATCCACCGCTTCGGATCGCCGTCATCGGCGCCGGCTACTGGGGACCGAACCTGGTCCGCAACTTCCGCAACGCACCAGACTGGGACCTGGTAGCCGTCTGCGACCTGGACGGGGCCAGGGCCCGCACAGTGATCGGCGGCCGATCCACCATCGAGGTCGAGACTTCGGTGGACGCACTGCTTCGACGCAACGATATCGACGCCGTGGCGGTGGCCACACCAGTCCAGACCCATTCCGATCTCACCTATCGGGCCATCGACGCCGGCAAACACGTGTTGGTGGAAAAACCTTTGGCGGACACTCCCGAATCGGCTGCGGCGATGGTGGAGGCCGCGGACCGCGCCGGCGTCGTGCTGATGACCGACCACACCTATTGCTACACCCCGGCCGTGCAGTTCATTCAGCAGGTCATCGCGAACGGGGAACTCGGCGAGATCTTGTACATCGACTCGGTGCGGATCAACCTGGGGCTGGTGCGGCCGGACGTTGACGTGATCTGGGACCTGGCGCCGCACGACCTGTCGATCCTCGACTTCGTGCTGCCGGGCGGGCTGAACCCGGAGACAGTCGCCGCCAGCGCCGCTGACCCGCTGGGTGCTGGCCGGGCCTGCATCGGCTACCTGTCCATGCCGTTGTCCGGTGGCGGCATGGCGCACGTGCACGTGAACTGGCTCTCGCCGACCAAGATCCGTCAGATGGTGATCGGCGGCAGCCGCCGCACGCTGGTCTGGGATGACCTGAATCCGCAGCAGCGGGTCTCGATCCACGACCGCGGCGTCGACCTCGCCATCCAGGCGGCGGACGCGGAGCAGCGGCGGCAGGTGACGGTGTCCTACCGGCTGGGCGACATCACGGTCCCGGCACTGCCGGAGAAGGAGGCGCTGTCGACCATGGTGGCCGAATTCGCCGCGTCCATCCGTGAGGGACGGCCCTCCCGCACCGATGGCCGATCGGGACTGCGAGTGCTCTCGGTACTCGATGCGGCATCTGGATCCCTGACCATGGGGGGCGCTCCCGTGCCCCCGGCGGCCGCCGCGACGGTCGCCACCTCAGCGGCGTGAAAACAGAAACGGAAAATGCCATGAACAGCTTGAGCGGCGCCACCGCCCTGGTGACCGGTGGGGCAGGCACGATCGGATCGACGCTGGTTGACCAGCTTCTGGATATGGGCGTCGACCGGGTGACCGTGCTGGACAACCTGGTTCGCGGGAGGCGGGCGAACCTCGCCGATGCGCTGCGCGACCCCAGAGTCGACCTGATTGTCGGTGACCTGCGCGACACCGATCTGGTGCACGACCTGGTGCGCGGAACGAACCTGGTGTTCCACCAGGCCGCGATTCGCATCACCCAGTGCGCCGAGGAACCGCGACTGGCGCTTCAGGTGCTGGTGGATGGCACGTTCACCGTATTGGAAGCCGCCTGCGAACACCGGGTGGACAAGCTGATCGCCGCGTCCTCTGCCTCCGTGTACGGGCTGGCCGAGGAATTTCCGACCCGCGAGCGGCATCACCACCACAACAACGACACCTTCTACGGCGCTGCCAAGTCGTTTAACGAGGGCATGCTGCGCAGCTTCCGCGCCATGTACGGACTCGATTACGTCGCGCTGCGCTACTTCAACGTGTACGGCCCTCGAATGGACATCCACGGGCTGTACACCGAGGTACTGATCCGTTGGATGGAACGCATCGCCGCAGGCAAGCAGCCAATCATCTTCGGTGACGGTGCCCAGACCATGGACTTCGTCTACACCACCGACATCGCGCGAGCCAATGTGCTGGCGGCCGAGTCCGATGTGCGCGAAGGCGTGTACAACGTCGCGCGCGGCGAGGAGACCTCACTGCGGGAACTGGCACAGGCGCTGCTGTCCGCGATGGATTCGGAAGTGGGGATCGAATTCGGTCCCGAACGCGCGGTCAACGGGGTGACCCGCCGATTGGCGGACACGTCCGCCGCCGAACGCGACCTCGGATTCGTCGCCGCGATTGGCCTGGACCAGGGCCTGCGCATGTTGGTGGACTGGTGGCGCTCGGAGCAGCGGGCGGCGCAGCAGATCCCCGCGGAGGTCGGCTCGTGAGTCGCATCAACGTCATGCAGCCGCTGCTGGGGCAGGAGGAGATCGACGCGGTTGCCGCGGCCATCGCGTCCGGATGGGTTGCCCAAGGCCCGCGGGTGAAGTCGTTCGAGTCCGCCTTCGCCGACGCCATGCAGGCCGAGCATGCGGTGGCGGTATCCAGCTGCACGACGGCCCTGCACCTGGCATTGATCGTCACCGGTGTCGGCGCCGGGGACGACGTGGTCGTCCCGTCGTTGTCGTTCATTGCCACCGCGAACGCGGCGGCGTACGTGGGAGCCCGGGCCGTGTTCGCCGACGTGGACCGGCAGAGCGGTAACCTCACTCCGGACACCGTGGCAGCCGCACTCACGCCGGCCACCACCGCGGTGATCGCCGTCGACCAGGGCGGCGTACCCGTCGATCTGGACGGAATCCGTGCGCTGTGCGATCCCCTCGGCATCGTCGTCGTCGAAGACGCAGCCTGCGGTGCGGGCTCCAGCTATCGTGGCCGACCGGTCGGTGCGGGGGCCGCTATCACGGCATGGTCGTTCCATCCTCGCAAGATCATCACCACCGGGGAGGGCGGGATGATCACCACCCCGTCCGCCGAGTGGGCGGATCGGGCGCGGACTCTGCGAGAGCACGCCATGTCGGTCTCTGCCGTCGAACGACATGTCAGCGTGCTGCCACCCGCCGAGCAGTACACCGAGATCGGCTTCAACTTCCGAATGACGGATCTGCAGGCTGCGATGGGGTTGGCGCAGTTGGGCCGGCTCTCAGGAGTGGTCGAGCGCCGACGTGCGCTGGCCGGGAACTACGCCAAGGCGGTCACCGACGTCCCCGGCCTGCGCCTCGTAGCGGACCCGCCATTCGGCACCACCAACTTCCAGTCCTGCTGGATGGAGGTCGGCGAAGGCTACGCAACCGACCGGGAGGGGCTGATGGCCGCCCTGGCTGCGGCGGACATCTCTGCACGCCGCGGCATCATGGCTGCGCACCGCCAGCCGGCCTATCGGGAACGCGACTACGGCGACGCTCCGCTGCCCAATACCGACCACCTCACCGACAACACGCTGATCCTGCCGCTGTACCACCAGATGTCCGACTCAGAACAGGCACGGGTGATCGACATCCTCCGTGCCCAGGCGGGATAATCCGTGGCGACCGAACCGCTCCTGCTCGTCGCGGCCAGCGGCCTGGCCAGAGAGACGCTGGCCGCCATGCGCGCATACGGCGCCTATCACGCCGTTGGGCTCCTCGACGACAACTCCGACCTGCACGGCAGCACCATCGGGGGCGTCGGAATTCTGGGTCCGCTTGAGATGGCTCAGACACACCACGACGTCCGCATGGTGGTGTGTGCCGGATCCGGCAGCATACGTGAGGAAATCGTCGGCAGATTCCAGGCAATGGGCATAGGTGCAGAGCGGTTCGCGACCGTTCTACATCCGAGCGTCACGATGGCGGCCGAGTGCAGCGTGGGCGCGGGGAGCATTCTATTGGCCAACGTTGCCATCACCGCGGACGCAACCCTCGGCACCCACGTCGTCGCCATGCCAAACGTCACCATCACGCATGACGACGTGATCGAAGACTTCGCCACCCTGTGCGCGGGTGTGAGCCTGGGCGGCCGCGTCCGCATCGGGCGAAGCGCCTACCTCGGGATGAATTCCTCTGTACGCCAAAAGGTGTCCGTTGGCAGGGGGTGCATCGTAGGCATGGGTGCGGTGGTACTCACCGACACCGCGATTGGGTCCATCGTGGTAGGAAATCCCGCGCGCGAACTTTCCAAGCGGACGATCATCGGTACGCAACGCAGCGGGATCAGCTCGGGCGGCATTGGAACGAAGGATGGACGATGACCGCGAAGGTTCCCCTGGTGGATTTGGCGGCCCAGTGGGCGGAGATCGCAGACGAGGTGAAGGAGGGCTGGGAAGCCATCCTGTCGCGCACCGCCTACATCGGCGGCACCGCGGTGGCCGAATTCGAAGCTGCCTACGCCGAGTACATCGGTGTAGAGCACTGCATCGGCGTCGGCAACGGCACGGACGCGATCGAACTGGCACTCCGTGCTGTGGGCGTCGGCCCGGGTGACGAGGCGATCCTTCCGGCGAACACCTTCATCGCGACGGCTGAGGCGGTCGTGCGCGCCGGCGCGACCCCGGTGCTGGTGGACGTCGACCCTGAACATCTACTCATCGACCCAGCCCGCGTTGCCGAGGCGATCACACCGCGGACACGCGCGATCATCCCAGTCCATCTGTATGGCCAGACGGCGCCGGTGGAGGAGCTGCTGCCGCTGGCGCGAGGGTGCGGAGCCGTGATCGTGGAAGACGCGGCACAATCGCAGGGTGCCACCCGCTTCGGCCGCAAGGCCGGGAGCCTGGGCACGATCGCAGCGACCAGCTTCTACCCGGGCAAGAATCTCGGGGCGGCCGGGGACGCGGGAGCGGTGCTGACCGACGATCCCGAACTCGCCCGGCGGGTCAGGCTGCTCGGAGCCCACGGCAGCGCCCAGAAGTACGTCCACGAAACCCTCGGATTCAATTCCCGGATGGATGCCCTCCATGCGGTGGTGCTCTCCGCCAAGCTCCGCCGACTGGACGCATGGAATGCCGCCCGGCAAGCTGCGGCCGATCGGTACGTCGAATCCCTGGCGGACACTGCGGACGTCGCAGTACCGCGCAGCGCGAACGGAAACGGCGATGTTTGGCACCTGTACGTCGTCCAGGTTCCCAACCGGGACCGCGTGCTCGCCGCACTTGGTGAGTCAGGCGTGGGGGCGGCGGTCCACTACCCCACGCCGATCCATCTGACCCAGCCGTTCGCAACTGTGAGCCAGGGCGCTGGGACGTTCCCGGTAGCTGAGAGAACTGCGACGCAGGTCCTGTCGCTGCCGCTCTACCCGCACATCACTCCCGATCTCCAGCAGTATGTTGTCGACGAACTGGTCGAGGCGCTTCTCGATGGATGATGCGGGTAGGGCGAGACTGGGGCGTTTGGGTGACGCCCCAGGATCAGCCTTACCCGCGCCCGGAGCCGGATCGCCCGGGCAGGTGAGCGGGCCGTCCGCACTGGTTGACGGAATTGCCGCACCCGCGGCGGCGAGGGACGTGGCCCGATCGGCGTCCGGCGTGGATCGCCCGGTCATGGCCAGAGCCAGCCGTGCACTCGGGTGGAGCCTGCTCAACACCGCCGTGTCACGACTTGGGACCCTTGGCATCGGTATCGCGTTGGCTCGCATGCTCGGACCGGAGGAGTTCGGCACCTTTGCCGTCGCGACAGTTGCCCTGCTCGCCGTGCTGAGCTTCAACGAACTGGGCGTCAGCCTTGCGATCGTCCGATGGCCGGTCGAGCCGGGTGCGATAGCGCCCACGGTCACCACGATCTCCGTAGCCACCAGCGCTGCGATCACTGGCTGCGGCGTTGCGGTCGCCCCAGCGTTTGCCGCCGCAATGGGAGCGCCTCAAGCAACACCCGTTGTCCAGGTGATGATGGCAGGGGTGCTAATCAACGGTCTCGCAGCAACGCCTGCGGCACTTCTTCAACGAGAGTTTAAGCAGGCGCGACGAATGCTGATTGACCAAGTGAACGTATGGCTGGGGGCTGTCACCTGCATCGTTCTCGCCGCGGTTGGTATGGGCGCCATGAGCTTGGCAATCGGACGCGTCGCTGGGAGCGTGGCAGCGCTGGTCCTTTTCAAGATCTCATCCCCGCTTCCGTACAAGTTTGGTTGGGACCGCGAGTGTGTCAGGTCACTCTTGAAATTCGGAGTCCCGCTTGCCGGCGCCAGCATCCTGGTGTTCGCGGTGGGCTATGCGGATCAACTGATAGCCGGGCACAGACTGGGCGCAGTAGAACTTGGGTACTACGTGCTCGCGGTCAACATTGCCGCGTGGCCGTCAGGAGTCTTCGCTCAACCATTACGGGCGGTAGCACCGGCGGCGTTCTCAGCGCTTCAAGGCGAACGTAGCCAGATGACACCGTCATTCGTCGCCGTTGCTCGCGGATTGGCTTCCGTCGCATTTCCGTGCTGCTTTGCTCTTGCTGGCGCAGCACTTCCAGTTGTGCGTCTGATCTATGGCGACGCGTGGCTGCCGTCGGCGGGAGCGCTGAGCCTGTTGTGCATGGTTGCTGCGTTCAAGATACTGTTTGAACTCGCGTACGACTACCTGGTGGTCCTGGCCCGCTCGACCGCAGTCCTACGCCTCCAGGCGGTCTATCTCACGGCCGTGATCCCTGCGATGATTTTGGGCGCTAACCTCGACGGAATTCGTGGAGTTGCGGCCGGCCAGGTTGTGGTTGCGTGTCTAGTGATGGTTCCGATTTATCTCCTGGAGATTCGGGCCGGGGGCGTGCCGACTGCGAAGCTGGCCGCACGCGTAGTCCCTCCGTTCTTTGTGGGGATCGTCGCGGGAGCCGGCGCTTGGACCATCGCGCGTGTGATGACGCAGTCATGGCTTTTAGCTTCGGGACTGAGTGGCGCCCTCGCGGTCGCGTGCGGCGGTGCGATGATTCTGAGATGTCGGGACGACTTCCGAAGCCTAAAGCGGATTAGACGTGAGGAGGGCACCGATGCGAGTGCTTGTATATCCGCATGACCTCAGTATCGGCGGAAGTCAGTTGAACGCAATCGAATTGGCCGCCGCAGTTCAGAGTCGTGGGCATGAAGTTGCGATCTTCGGGCGGCCGGGCCCTCTGAACAGCAGGATCGCTGAACTCGGGTTGGAGTTCATCGAGTCGCCTCAACCGAGTCGTCGACCAAGTCCTACAGTCGCGCGGGCGCTCCGGGAACTAGTATCCAAGCGCAACTTCGATGTGGTTCACGGCTACGAATGGCCGCCTGCGCTGGAGTCGCGCATGGCGACGATGGGCGTAGGCGATGCTGTTGCCGTCGCAACCGTGATGTCGATGTCGGTCGCGCCATTCATACCCAGGACTATGCCACTACTGGTCGGAACCGAGCAGATCCTGGCGCACGAGAGCAACATCAGGGGGCCCAGCGTAGGCCTCCTGGAACCGCCTGTCGACCTTGAGCATAACCTACCACCACCCCAGAATGAAATTGCCCAGTTCAGAGAACGTTGGGGGATACGGCCGGGCGAACTGACGGCTGTGATCGTGGGACGGCTCGCCATGGAATTGAAATTAGAAGGGCTCTTCACAGCCATAGAGGCATTTGACATTCTGGCTCGGTCCTGTCCGGCACGACTGCTACTCGTCGGGGAAGGACCCGCACGGGCAGAACTGCTAGCACGAGCCAGTGAAATCAACACCAGACACGGCCGTTCCGTCGTTACTCTCACCGGTCCGCTCCTTGACCCGCGAGTCGCATACGCGGCCGCAGACCTCGCAATTGGCATGGGAGGGTCAGCGCTGCGCGCAATGGCATTCAGGCTCCCTCTTATAATACAGGGGGGAAATGGGTTCTTTCGAATACTCGACAAGAGTACTGCCCCAGAGTTTTACTGGCACGGCTGGTACGGCCTCGCGGACGACACGAACAACGGATTGGCAACGCTCACTTCGCTTCTACAAAAACTCTTGGAAGACGTCGAATTGAGGAACGAGCTAGGACGATTCGGACGAAAGGTTGTAGAAGGAAGGTATTCAATCGATACCGCCGCCGCAAAACAAGTCAAATGGTATCGTCATTGGACCGAGAGGAGGAGATTGACCAAGTCTTCACGCGACGACGTGAAAGCAGTTCTGGCCTGGTCGAAATATGTGGTCCAACGGCGAATTCAGCGGTATCGCGGCTCACGGCAGTCCGAAGACTACAATTCTGCAAGTGCGATCAAGTCCACGTTTTACACGGCGGATTCTGTTGCCAGACCACTCGTAAACACAACTGGGCGTAAAGACGGAGCGGTGCTATATCTGGCTAGCGTTAGCTGGGACAGTGTCCCGGGGACGGACCGACGCCTTGTAGAAGAATTGGCAAATCACCGGCCCGTAATCTGGGTAGACCCAGCAAAGTCGTTCATTCGGTGCATTTTCGAGCGCAGGCAATTGTTGAAGAAGGAACCGCGACCACGACTCGAGCCTGCGGCAGTGCGTAGGCTTACGCCCTGGGCTCCCCCGGGGATCAGTCGGTGGCTATTGCGTGACGCTGCCTGGTTATGTGGCGTCGCCAGCACAAGGCTGTTTGTTTGGTCACACGGCCTAAACATAGACGCCATCATTGGGCCGCGTCTCGTTCCCCGGCTTGGCTGGCCGCGGGCCACACTGTTTATTCACTACGCTACCGACGACTTTGTCGCCGGTGCCAAATTAATCGGGCACTCGCCGCGCAATATAAGAAGGGAGGAGAAACGGAGCCTCCGCCGCGCCGATCTAATACTGGCGGTATCAACGACATTGGCTCAACGCCTCACAGCAATAAGTGGACGGCACGCCAGAGTATTTGCAAATGGCTGTTCGCCGTCGCTGTTCTCGTCACCAAGAATAGACGCGCTCCCGAAGGACGTGCCGGTAGATAGTCGCCTGGCCGGTGTCATCGGCCAGTTGAACGAACGAATCGATCTGTCCATCTTGGAGGAAATAGTTTCACGGGACATAAATATCCTTCTGGTAGGGCCCAGGACGGATCGGCATCCCGAGTTTCGGAAACGTTTAGACTCGTTAATCAAACACCCAAATGTCTATTGGGTCGGTAAGAAGGAATACGCAGAACTGCCTGCGTACCTCGCGGCG
>JBIQML010000130.1:0-9721 GCA_044463405.1 Nakamurella lactea
GGGCTACGACCTCGCCCACGCCCGCGCCACCAACGCATTCGCCGAGATCAGGCCGCTTGGCGCGTAACGTGCCGCGACCACGACGCTCAGAATTTTGTGGGCAATATGTGGGCAACGCGATCACCGCAATCAACCCAAGGCCCTAGCAAGCCTGTGACCTGCTAAAACATGGTGGGCGATACTGGGATCGAACCAGTGACCTCTTCGGTGTGAACGCCTTCAGCGGGCAATTCAGGGTCATTCTCCGAGGTCAGGGGGTGTCACTCGGACCCCTGAATCCGCCCTCGGGGTGATTTTGGGGTGAGCGGTTTCGACGTCAGTCGAAATGCTGCTCGGGTAGGTTCATCGCGTCGTGCAGCAAGCGCACGACCTGGACAACCTCACCGACCTTTCGATAGACCACGAAATGCCGAGGGCTCGCGATCCGCCGGAAACCGGGGCCCACCTCGTTGCGGCATGAGCGTAAGTGGAGCGTTCGCAGGCCGACCGCGAGGTCGGCGCGTTCGTGCGAGCCCAGCACAGCCGGATCGCTTCGGATAAAGTCGAGGGCTGCGATGATCAGCGCTTCGTACCCTTCACGGACGAGGTCGCCGAAGTTCTTACCCGACCAGTCAAGCGCGTCAATGATGTCGGCACGTGCGGCCGGAGCGAGAGAAAGCTCGTAGGTCACGCGGTGCGCCGAGCACCACGACCAGCAGCGATCTGGCCGAGTCCGCGGATGTACTCACTGACCCCGTCGGCCGGAACGCGAATTCCTTCGCCACGATCTAGCTGATCGATGCCGTGATCGACGGCTGCCCGAAGCTCGGCGTAGCGAGCCTTATCGGATTCGCTGGTGGTTTCGAGCGTGGCAACGAGCTCGTGTACGACTTCGGCGCGCTCGGAGCGCGAAAGCGCGCGAGCGGCATCAAGTACTTCGTCGAGCCTCGAGTCCATGGGCCGATTCTACCGTGGGCAGGGCGAAACTGGACAGTATCTGTATCGGCGGAACTGTCGGTGCGGCGGGGCCGCGACCTATTACCGAACCACCTCGGGGCTGGGCGTCGGCCCCTGTGGCACCGTGCGCAAGTCGTGGAGCGACGCAGTGTGCACTTTCCGCTGAATCAGAGCACGGGTTGCGGCATCCTGCCGAGCCCGCTTTTGCGCCGCGCGCTCGCGGAGGAGGCGCGCGGCTTCGGTGACGGACAGTGCCTCGATCGAGGCGAGGTCACTCCGCGCCTGCTGCGCGCGGCTGCGAAGTTCGGCGGCCCGACTGGAGGCACTGCGGACGGTTGCGCCGCCGGGAAGTTGCTGCCGAAGGTCGGCGTAGTCCCGATACTGCCGGTCGGCATGACGGACCTGCTCGGCTCGCGCCTGCCGCGCGCTCGCCCCAGCCTCGATGACGCGTGGATCAGCCCCGGCAACCCGCTCCGCGACAGCCTCGGCCCACGACGCGACGTCGTCGGCACCGGCCGGCACGGTTCCCCAGCGTCGCCGCACGGTGTCCTCTATGGCACGGTGTTCGCGGGCCGCATCTGAGGCGAGTCGGCTGGCGGCGCGCATGCGGAACCGCCCAGATCCGGCGAGTGCACGGTTGGTCTCCCACATCCGTTCCTGGGCATCGACATAGGAGGCGCCGTCGGCAGCGGCACGGGTGAACAAAGGTGCGAGAGCCGCGGCGCGCACCCGCACCGCCGAGGCTTCGGCCGCATTCACGGCTCGGTGGAGTTGCTCGACTTCCTGCTGATGTGCTTCTTGCAGTCGGGTCAGGCTGACGAGGGCCGTCTCAAGGCGTTCGGCCTCGCGCTCAGCGTGCACGATCTCCGCGGCCAGCCTGGATTGTGCCTCCCGCACGGTGCGTGCGGGCCCGTAGGCGACGAGCCCGACGGTCGCTGCGCTGGCGTCGCGGCTGGCGGCGTCCAGGCCTCGGTCGGCGCGGTCCCGTTCCAGCGCCAGTACGAATTGTTGTCGGGCATCGTCGATGTCGGCAGCGACGATGTGCAGCATGTTGTCGCCGCGTCCGCGCGTCATACCCACATACACCCCGGACTCTGCCATCGCGTCCGACAGCACCGTATGCGAGCGTTCAGCGGTGACGCCCTGGCTGCCGTAGGCGGTCGTCACATACGCCAGGTGCGCATGCTCCCTCACATAATCGGCGGGCAGGTGCACGGTCCGACGGCCACGCCGACCGGCGGCTTGTTCGACGGCCCACACGGTGCCGTCACGGTCGATGGCCTGCACGGTCCAGGTTTGCCGGTTCGCCACCCCCAGCGCCGCATCGTTGCGGCGAGTTTGAATCACATCACCCCGCCCGATCGCCAGCCCGTCGCTACCTGTGACAGTGCGCTCGTCGTCCACAGATCCCGCCGCGACACGCCCAGATCGGATGCGCCGGTTGAGGTCTCGCGCCTCATCGTTCGTCGCGACCGTGATCGAATCCCGCTCCCGCGCCACAGCGGCGATCGCGTCAGCCTGTGTTTCCGCATCGGCGTGGATGACGACCAAGCCCCGGGCGTGGAGTTGATCGAACAGGGCCGCCGGATGCTCGCCGCGTCGCATCAGCACCGTGAGCCGGGCGTACTCGGGGTCGGTGAAACGGTGCACCGACGTCATGTCAAAGGTACGTGGGACGAGGTCGGCTGCGATGGCGAGCACGCCGCCACGCCCCACCGCTGGCAACTGTGCCCGGTCACCGACCAACGCGAGAGTCGCGCCGTACTCATCTGCGATGGTCAGCAGCGCAAGCGCAGAGGCCTGATCGAGCATGCCGACCTCGTCGACGACGATCCGCTCACCCCGCGACAGGCGTGCGCCGGGTGGCGGCCCTGTGTAGTGGATGCCGGTGGCCGCCTCGCGATCGCCGACCGCGAGGCGGGTCCACACGCCGTCGCGATCCCACCGCCACCCGTGCTCATACAGCAGCTTCGCCACGCTGTCCGCCGGGGTGCCGAGTTCCTTGGTCGCGACATCAGCGGCCTTCTTCGTGGGGGTGACGATCCGTACCCGCCGCCCCTGGACTGCGGCGGCACTGATCGCGACGCCGAGCATGGTGGTCTTGCCCGCCCCAGCCGCACCCTCCACCACAACCAGCGATCCGGTGCCGGCAATCGTGGCCGCAGCCCGCTGCTGTTCGGCATCCAAACCATGCGCCCGCGCCAGAGCCGATAGGTCCGGCGCCTCCTGCTGTGCGACGGCTTCGGCACGGGTGAGAAGCATGTCCCGCAGCCGGGTTTCGGCCGCGATCACGTCCACCGATGTCAGATGCGCAACATGCTCCGGCCGGGCCGTGCCCGGCGGCAACACCGACAGGCAGGCCGATGCGGCCAAGCTGGTCGCCTCGCCGATCACCCGGCGCAAGTCCCGCGGCTCGGAGCGCACCCCGGCCTCGGTGAGGATGTGGGTGATGTGCTGCTGGATGTCGTGCACCGTCCACGTCGACGCCGCTGCGGCGCACCGGTCCAACGCCCTCGACGCAACCTGCCTCAATGTCACGTCGCCCACCGTCGCCGGGGTGGGTGCGGCTTCTCGTGGCCCGCCAGGTCGATATCCGGCGGCAGCCAGTTCCTTCTGCCAGACGGCCTCGTGCCCGAGACGGGCAGGCTTCTTGTGCGGCCGGCCGTGATCCCACGCCATCGACACCAGTCGGGACCGGGCGGCCGGGCCGGGCTCAAGCCCGGGATGCTGCCGCCGCCAAGCGGCCTCGAACCGAGCGAGGTTGCCTGCCACCTGCTCGGCCCGCTTCGACATGACCTGGTTGAACCGCTGCAACTCGGCGACCTCACCGGTGGTCGGGTTCAACGTCAATCCGTGTGCGTCCAGCACGCGGGCAAGCTGCGGGTGGGCGGCGATCACCGCGGTTCCCAGGGCGCGGATCGCGCCCTGCTGGCGAAACAGTGCTGCCGTATCCAGGCCGCGCCACGTGCCAGCGGCCTTCACCCGCGTGCCGATCTGGAAATGAATATGACGATGCGGGTCACCGGCCCGGGACGTCTTGTGCATGACGGCGACCGTCTCCAGGCGTTCGGACGGAACCACCGCCTGCTGTCCGCGCGGGCCGACCCGGGTCACCGAATGACGACCCAACCAGGATCGGATCTCGGCGGCGGCGTCCACCAGCGCTGCATCCAGCGCGCTGGAAACGTCTGGGTGCAGTGCTGCGGCAATCGAGAGCGACTTTGGGGCGTTGATCACCATCTCGGCGAACCTGGGCGACCCTGACCGGCCGACTCCAGCTTGGCGCGGGGTTCCCATCTGCTCGCCTGAGGGCGGGCTCACCCAATCCACCCACGCCGCATACGCCTCCGGCGACAGGGTGCGCTCGTCAATGGTGACGCCGTGGCCGTCCACGGCGACGAAGGATGCCAGGGCGATGCCGCCCTCCAGGTAGTACTCGTCCGCGAGCGACCGATCCGACTCCAGATAGCGGCGCGCGCCTGCGCCGCAGCTCCGAAACAGAATCACACCGCCATGCACGACACACCCCACAAGATGAACGCGTGTAGTTGCAACTATCTACGGTAGCATACGTGCATCCATAAGACAGGCCTGCGCCAATCGCGCGTAGTCGCAAGATAGGCGACGCTACGTCGTCGTCGGAACGTGCGCCACGTGGCTTCGAATGACGCTCGCGTCCCGGTGAACGTCACCCCTCAACAGTGACTCACTACGGGCCCGGTATTGTGACCACCTTACGAACCCAAGGTTCCCATTTGCGGCACCCGTTTCGCCGATTGGTGATGGTCTGGTGACCCGTGGGCCGTGTGTCGAAACAGTCCGATGGATCTTCCGTCGGGATCGCGAAGCTCAATGCGCGACGCCCCTGTCACACGACCACGGCGTACCCGCGCCACGACGATCTGCCGCGGAGCAACACCAGGCTGCCGCAGCGAACCGCACCTAGCGCCCGGAGCGGGTTGCCACCGAAAGCCCCTCCAGCGGTGAGCCTTTCGTGACACTCCCCACTCACTCGCCAACTCCGCCACCCCTCCGGCCCGACCGGACGGAGCCTCCAGCGCATATGCCCGGTCTGAGTCAGCATCGTCGTCGAAACGACCACCGCGCCCTCGCGTCAGCACTGCGACCATGGGTACCGTGTTCCCAAAGCTACTCAACCTGGCCGACGTGAGTGCATCAAGTTACGTACGGTCTTCTGTCGCTCCGCCGTCGTACCAACCGGGTGCCAACCGGGTGCCAACCGTGTGTTCTTGTGAATCGGCTACCGGCGCGAATAGGACTGCGTCACTGAGCGACGGACCGGGCGATCTCGTCCAGACTCGCCGTCTGGAATAAGCCCGAAGATTCACTTACCGTGCCGTTGTCGAAAACCAGCACCGAGACGGATCGTTTGTCGACATCCTTCAACCCAGCCGGCTCGAAACAGCCTATATTTGGAAACACGACGCGCCCGTCGATGACGGGCAACATATCGGCAATCCAGCCAGTGGGTGACTGGGCATCGGCCCTGACAAGGCCGAGGAACGATCCGTCTTTGGCCCATGCGCTCTGCGAATGCTTGTCGATGTCTGTGACGACTCCATCGGATTTTCCGCCCTGGAAAGAAAGCGGTATTTGTGTTTCCAGCTTTGGCCCGGCCAGTGACTTATCAATTACTGCATCGAACTCGCCATATACCATGAAGGGATTCCCATCAGAATCCTTTACTAGCGCTGATGCCTTCGGGCTGTCAGGACTAATTACCTTCCCAACCGCTGTCGTCCAATCTTTGAACCCAGTCAGCAGCAACACGAACGGATATCCCGCAACCGGACACTGAGCGTCAACGCTAATCGTCACGGGATCGGCGCTTGCGCGCGTCGATTGGGCAGCGCTCGCTGGCTGGCCTGCTGTGCCGGATCCAGCAACATCTGGTGCCTGCCCGCAGCCGGAGACCACCATCCCTGCTATCAGCACTGCCGACCAGGCCCCCAACCGTATGGACTTGGCACGATTGCTCCAAGCACTACGTACTAGAGTCGCCATTATTCCCTCCCATACGATTTCAGCATTGAACCGGATCGGGAGCTGGAGGCCCAGCCCACGAGGTGTACGCCCAATGATGCGCATTCTTGTCATCCTGAGTCAACGTTGACGACGAGTTAGACTGATAGTAAAGAATCGCACTCGTGTTACAACTATGCTTTAATCCCAGCGCGTGCCCGAACTCATGCCGAAGCGTATTTGGAAGAAGACACGGTTTACCCTGACTGGGGCTCGTTCCGTACTTAGTAGTATCCGAGTTAAGTGTAATGAGTCGTAGCCCTGTGGAAGTTGGAGAGGCAGTTGCACCGCAGAGGCCCTGTGACGACGATGCTGTGTATTTTACCTGAACACTGCTCTTCGTACACGTAACAAGCGAGAACGAAGGCCTCGACCAAGTGCCAACATTGTTCCAGTCAGCAACTGCGCTCGTGGTGGCGGATGCCCAAGTAGACGGGAAGTTTGCGTCTCGACAGTAAACGTATGAACCTGGGACAGCCCACGTGTACTGAAATGTGCTGGAGTAGGCGGACGCCCCCGGCGCCGAGATGGTGGCTAACCCCAGACTGAGCGAAAGGACTGCGGCAAAACCTATGAAGAGCCGTCGTAACTTTCGGAGTGTCATTCTGAACCCCTAGCTGCTGGATCGAGGGGGACGCCAGCCGACAAGCTCCCGCATCCCCGCGGGATGATCTTGAAGGTTGACGTCGGCCGCCTTTGTTCAATCTGCCCGTAGTGAGGAGTCTCACATACGATGCCACTTGACGCATGGTTTTTCCACCCCTTCCGATAAAAAATCGCCGACGCGGTCAATGAAGATGGGCAGCGCACCACCGAACGCTGACAGTTGCAGGCATGTCGGCCCGTCGAACATGCGCGCAGCCGGAGCGCGCAGCCAACTACGCACACTCGAGCGCGGCATCGTCCTGCCGATCTTCGGTGTGCTGGATGAACTGCCTACTTCCGTGGCCGCGTCACCCGACTGTGCGGTGTCGCACCGCGTCCGTGACCGAACAATGCGGCTGAGCGGGTATCGATGTCAGCTATTCTGACTATTGCCTGCCCTCGGGGTGGCGGCTGTCCTCAGTGCTGTTGCCGACGAGCCAAGTTGAGATACACACACCACCGCTTCCGTCCGCCTTCAGCAGCGCGGCGCGTAGCCGCCGCCTTGGACCGCGCGATAGCCCATCGACATCTGGGGATCGGTGTGTGGCGCACGCGCCTTCCAAGACGCGTCCGGGAACCGAACGGGTAGCGCCAGGCGGGCAAGCCATCGAGCCCGGGAGCGACGCGATATTCGCGGGCTGCACTAACCGGCGCGGCCTCGGCGGCCGGGTGGTAGGAGGCCGCGGGTGCGGGCTTTGGCGATCCAGCCTTGGGCGGTGCTCAGGGCGACGTTGTTGATGTCGGACATGGTCGCCGATGGGTTCGTGTCGCCGTGGCTGGTGAGCTGGCCGTGTTGCAGGGCGACGAGTTCGTAGAAGTCGGGGGTCCGCTTCGGATCGGATAGCGGTTTCAGGATGTCGCGGGCGCTGACCTTGCGCCCGCTGGGCAACTCGATCCTCCCGCCGGTGATGGTCCGGGTGCGTTTCATGGCGAACAGGCGCTTGTTGATGGCGGCCTCGATGCGGGCGGTGGGTAGCTCGCGCAGGAGTTGGCTGGTGATCGGGTCGCCGGGCCGCCACGGCAGGTAGACGACGCCGGTGATGCGCACTTCCTCGGGAACGGCGAACGACTGCCTCTGCAACCGGATGAAGACTCGGGTGTGGGTCTCGGCGTGCTCGATGTAGCGCCACCGGCCGTCGATCGTCTCGTTTTCCTCGGATTCGAGCTGCCTTTGCCGTTGCTCGTCGAAAACGACCCAGTCGTTGTAGCCGAGGATGGTGTCGATATCGTCGCTGGCGTCGTCGTCCCGCTCGCCTGGGAACCGGCTGGGCAGATACCAGCCGTCCGGCAGGTCCGCCTGGACGAGCAGGCCGTCATAGCTCTGGTCGCCGCGCCGGGGCGGGGTGGTGCTCATGGCAGGAGCTTAGCGGAGCGAAAACCTAATCAGGTAATTGCAGCTACGTGTCATCTGTCATTCAATGTCATGTAGTGGCGAGAAGCGGAGGTGGGTTCCGTGGGTGAATCCGTAACGCTGCGTGTGAGTGACCGGTTGTTGCGCACCGACGAGGTCGCGATCTGGTTGGCGGTCTCGAAGTCGACGCTGGTGCGCTGGCGGCAGTCCGGCCGAGGGCCGGCGGTGTGCTGGCTCGCCGATGGGGTGCCGCGCTATCAGGCGTCGGCGGTCGCCCGCTGGCTGGCCGGAAGATCCTCCGAGCGGTCGATGTCGGCTCGTGGTGGTCGACGTGCCTACGCGTCGCGGTGACCGGTGGGAGGCGCGCCTGAAGCTCGACGGCCGAGTCGTCAAGACTCGCCGGTTCGATACCAAACGTGCCGCCGCGGATTGGGAGCGCCGTCAGCGCAGCGCGTTCGACGAGCACGGCTATGACCCGGCCCGCGGCAAGATCAGTGTCGAAGACCTGCTTCACCTCTGGTTGGAGCAGCGGGTAGGCAAGGTCAGCGAAACGACCCTGAATACCGACAGGTTCCTGCTGCCCACCTCCGGCCAGCGCGCAGGTCGGGCACACACAGACCCCGTGCTGCCGACCTGGTTTCGTGTCCTGCACGCCGGAAGCGTGACCAGCGGCGCCGTCAGCAAGTGGCAAGACGACCTCACCGGTCGCGGGCTGGCGCCGACGACCGTCAAGCGGTACCGCGAGTCCCTTTCGTCGTTCTTCTCCTGGTGCGTTGCCGAGGGGTACCTTGCGACGAATCCGGTGACCGCCGCGCCGTCTCCCAAGGACCGTCGCGTCAAGGACGGGATGCGTCCGCTACCCGCGGATGAATTCGATGTCGTGGTTCGTGACGTTGCCGCGCTGAGCCCGGTCTATGCCGATCTGGTTTTCGCGCTCGGCCAGACTGGTCTGCGCTGGGGTGAGGCTCGCGCCATGTTGGTGCGTGACGTCACCGAATTCCCGATTCCGCTCCTGCACGTCGCCCGCAACCAGCCAGAGGGAGTGGCGCAGCCCAAGGCGCCAAAGTCCGGCAAGGGTCGCCGCGTGCCGCTGCCAGATTCGCTGCTGCCGATTATTGGAAGATTCATCTCAGGCAAGGGGCCGGACGATTGGCTCTTCACCCGCCCCGGCGGCGGCCAGCTCCACCGCGTCATGTTCATGCGCGCCACGAACTGGGAGCATCTGGGGCGGGGTCGGACTCTGCACGACCTGCGTCATACCGCGGCGTGCGAGTGGATCTTGCAGGGCGTGCCGCTCACGACAGTGCAGGCGTGGCTCGGGCACGGCTCGATAGGCATCACGTCCCGCTACCTGCACCATCTCGGTGACTTCGCCGACCGCGCAGCACTGCAACTCCTCAACCATGCGGCGCCACCGCAGACGGCAGCACGGCACGGCGAATCGCGGCCAGCGGAACCACGACAGGTCACCGCTCGGTCCGGAGCTAGGCAGCCCAGCCACCTCTTCGGCCCCGCCGTCTACCGGCGCCACGAAGGCCCGAGCGCCTCGAATCCAGGGCTCGGCCGCTGATCCAGACCGGTCCACAGCGGCGCAGGGATACCACCGGGTGATTCCGGGGTGATTCTCTATCCAGCGACCACCGCAAACAAAAAGACCTGCGGCGCGTAGTCGCAGGTCAAAGGCACTATTTCGTGGTGGGCGATACTGGGATCGAACCAGTGACCTCTTCGGTGTGAACGAAGCGC
>JBIQML010000131.1:0-9663 GCA_044463405.1 Nakamurella lactea
GCGACAACTGCGGCAACCAGCTCGACCCGATCGACCTGATCAACCCGCGCTCCAAGATCAACGGCGAGACCCCGACCTTCGTGGAGTCCGAGCACTTCTTCCTGGACCTGCCGGCGCTGGCCGGCGCGCTGGGGGAGTGGCTGCGCGGCCGGACCGGCTGGCGCCCCAACGTGCTGAAGTTCTCGCTGAACCTGCTGGAGGACATCAAGCCCCGCGCCATGACCCGCGACATCGACTGGGGCATCCCGGTTCCGCTGGACGGCTGGCGGGACCGCCCGGACAAGAAGCTGTACGTCTGGTTCGACGCGGTGATCGGCTACCTGTCGGCGGCCATCGAGTGGGCGCGCCGGTACGGGACCGACCCGGAACAGTGGCAGCACTGGTGGACCGACCCGAACGTGCGGCAGTACTACTTCATGGGCAAGGACAACATCACCTTCCACTCGCAGATCTGGCCGGCCGAACTGCTCGCCTACGACGGGCGCGGCGACAAGGGCGGCGCCCCAGGCACTTTCGGAGAGCTTCAGCTGCCCACCGAGGTGGTCTCCAGCGAGTTCCTGACCATGAGCGGGTCCAAGTTCTCCACCTCCCGCGGCACGGTGATCTACGTCGGCGACTTCCTACGGGAGTACGGTCCGGACGCGCTGCGGTACTTCATCTCGGTGGCCGGCCCGGAGACCCAGGACGTCGACTTCACCTGGGAGGAGTTCGTCCGGCGCACCAACTTCGAGCTGGCCAACGAATGGGGCAACCTGGTCAACCGGTCGATCTCCATGGCGCACAAGAACTTCGGCGCCATCCCTTCGCCCGGGACGCTGTCCGACGTGGACGCCGAATTGCTGGCCGCCTCCGAGAAGGCGTTCGACACGGTGGGAGACCTGTTGGCGCGCAGCCACTTCAAGGGCGCGATCGGCGAGGCGATGCGCGTGGTGTCGCTGGCCAACAAGTACATCTCCGACATGGCGCCCTGGAAGCTCGGCGACGACGCGGACTCCACCGCCAGGCGAGCGACGATCCTGCACACCGCCCTGCAGGTGGTGGACGACGCCAAGACGCTGATGACGCCGTTCCTGCCGCACTCCTCGCAGCAGGTGTTCGCCGCGATGGGCGGTGACGGGGTCTGGGCGGCGCAGCCGGAGATCCGGACGGTCACCGACTTCGACGACGATGTGGAGGGCGTCGGCGTGCCGCCGGTGCGCGACTACCCGGTGCTGTCGGGCGATTACGCTGCGCAGCAAGCGGTGTGGCGGCGCGACCCGATTCCGGCCGGTCGGGCGCTGGACAAGCCCACGCCCCTGTTCCGCAAGCTGGATCCGAAGCTCGGCGAGACCGGCCCGGACTGGGCGCCGATCCAGGGATGATCACCCGGCGTGCAGGGTCCGCCGGTTCGGCGGCGCCGATCCTGCACGCACGGTGAGCTTGTGGTGACGAAAGGGGACGGAGCGTGCCGATCCACCCCGCCGTGGCGGACCGTGAGCTGCCGCCGGCCCCGGATCCGTTGCCGGCGCCGGTGATCGACGCGCACACCCATCTCGATGCCTGCGGGGCCGACGATCCCGAGGGTGTCGCCGCCGCCATGGGGCGCGCGGCGGCGGTCGGCGTCGACGCAGCGGTGACGGTGGGTGACGACATGGCGTCGTGCCGGTGGGTGGTGCGCGCTGCCGGCTGGCACCCGAATCTCTATGCCGCCGTGGCGATCCATCCGACCCGGGCCGACACCCTGGACGCCGCGGCGCGCGCCGAGATCGAGCGGCTGGCCCAACACGAAAAGGTCGTCGCCATCGGCGAATCCGGTTTGGATTACTACTGGGACGCCGCTCCGCACGACGTTCAGGCCGAGGCATTCGCCTGGCACATCGACCTGGCCAAGCGCACCGGCAAGCCGCTGATGATTCACGACAGGCAGGCGCATCGGCCGATCCTGGACATACTGAGCGCCGAGGGCCCGCCGGAAACGGTGGTGTTTCACTGCTTTTCCGGTGACGAAGAGTTAGCACGACAGTGCGCCGACGCGGGATACGTGATGTCCTTCGCGGGGCCGGTGAGCTTCACCAACGCGCGAGAACTGGCCCGCACCGCCACCATCGCGCCGGATGAATTGATCATGGTGGAGACCGACGCCCCATTCCTGACACCGCATCCGTTCCGTGGCCGGCGCAACGAGCCGTTTGCGCTGCCGTACACGGTGCGTGCGCTGGCCGCGACACGCGGGGCGGACCTGGAAACCTTCTGTTCCACTGTGAGGCTCAACACCCTGCACACCTACGGATTACCCGGCAGGTGAGCACGAATCGGGCGGGATACCGCCTGTTTCATCGTGACCTGAACGAAATTTGACCAACCCTTGGGTTGTCAGTCTTGGGATTCGATCGTTACCCTTCCGTGATGTTGGCCGGGGGGAGACCCCAGGCCGGTCGGGGCAGGACGGTTCGCCGCCCGCGAAGTGCGCGGGGAATGTCGGGGCGAACAGCGCAGGAACGATGAGCGCTGAGTCCTGCCCTTTGCTGCGCCCAGGCTCGGCGGACCGGCCGATCTCCTGCCCGGGATCTGCGAGGTACGGATGAACTTTGAGCCCCACGAGGACCGATAACAGCGTCGACGAGTTCGAGCTTCTGGACGACGAGACCGCATACGACATCGACACCCCCCCGGCCGATGACGACGGGGACCCCGTCGCCGAGGCCGACGCCCTGCTCGAGGAGGCGGTCGCCGCCGACGCTCCGGGCGAGGCGGAACCCGCCGAGGGGAGCGAAACGGAGCCGGCCGACCAGGCGAAGCCGGCCGACCAGGCGGAGCCGGCCGGTCAGGTGGCGCCGGCCGACCAGGCGAAGCCGGCCGACCACACGGAGCCGGCCGACCAAGCGGGGCCGGCCGACGAGCAGGCCGACCAGGCGGGGCCGGCCGCCGAGCCGGCCGCGGCATCCGGCGGGGTCCCCCCCACCGACAGCGGCCTGGTGCTGGGCGCGGCACCAGCCCCTCGGCGCCGTCGCCGCGCCCGCAAGCCGATCCTGATCGCCGTCGCCGTGATCGTCGCGATGGCCGCCACGGTCGGTGGCACGCTGGCCGCCATGGCCAAGACCGTCACCATCTCGGTGGACGGCGCGACCCGGCAGGTCACCACGCTGTCCAACACCGTGGACGGCGCCCTGGACGCCGCCGGCGTCTCCGTCGGCACGCACGACACGCTGGCCCCCGCGGGCAGCGCCCACATCGCCGACGGCTCCCAGATCGCCATCCAGCGCGGCCGGCTGTTCACCGTGACCATCGACGGCACCCAGCAGGAGGTCTGGACCACCGCGACCACGGTCGACGCCGCGCTGGCGCAACTCGGTCAGCGGGCCTCGGACCTGCAGCTGTCCGCGGACCGGTCCCGCCGGATCCCGCTGTCCGGATTGTCCGTCACCGCCAACACGCTGCACACGGTCACCCTGACCGCCACCCCCGCCCCTGGGGCCTTCAGCACGTTCTCCGCGCCCGCAGCGGGCACGTCGGAAGCGGGTACCGCCGCCGGGCCGTCCTCCGACGCGCCGGAGCAGCTGACCACAGCCGCCAAGACCGTCGGCGACCTGCTGCACCAGCAGGGCATCACCCTCACGGACGCCAACCGGGTGTCGCCGAGCCCGCAGACGCCGCTGTCCGACGGGCTAGCCGTCACCGTCAGCACCCTGCCGACCGTGGACCTGCGGATCGCCCTGGGTGCCCCGGAGCCCGTCATCTCCGACGACGCCACGGTGGCCGGCCTGCTGGCCGACCGGGGCGTCACCCTGGGCAAGCACGACACCGTCTCGCCGAAGGCCAGCACGCCGCTGACCGACGGGCTCGACGTCGACGTCACGCGGGTGTCGTACACCGAGAGCACCGCGACCAAGGTGATCCCGCAGCCCGCGGACAAGAAGGTCGACGACGACTCGATGGACAAGGGCACCACCAAGGTCACCCAGGACGGCCGCCCGGGCGCGATGAAGATCACCTACCGGACGAAGATCGTCAACGGGGAGGCCGGCAAGCCCCAGGAGGTGTCCCGCAAGACCGTCACCACGGCGAGGCCGACGATCATCCACGTGGGCACCTACGTGGCACCGCCGCCACCGCCGGCCCAGACCAGCGCGTCGGAGTCCAGTTCGAGCTCGTCCGGAGGCCCGCAGCCGAGCACGTCGGGTGGCCCCGGGGTCGCCGTGTGGGAGCAGATCGCGCAGTGCGAGTCCACCAACAACTGGCACATCAACACCGGAAACGGCTACTACGGCGGGCTGCAGTTCGACATCCCGACCTGGCTGGCCAACGGGGGCGGGCAGTACGCGCCGCGGGCGGACCTGGCCACCAGGGAGCAGCAGATCGCCATCGCCAACAACGTGTACGCGCACCGCGGGCTGCACCCCTGGCAGTGCGCGTACATCCTCGGGCTGGTCTAGCCTCCGCGGGCGGCTTCGAGAGTCGGGGGCGCCACCCACGGACGGCGTCACCGACGCCCCGGCCCGAGCGGTCGGGGCGTCGGTGCGTGCGGGGCGGCGCCGGTCCTTGACGACGTCTCACGGCCGGGGCCTCGTTCGATTCCGGGCTCGATTCCGGGCTTGGTTCCGGACGCGGTCGAGGGCGCGGTCGAGGGCGGATCCGGCGGTAAGAACTCACAGCTCGTGGCGATCATGGTCGACGTTTGCCCAGGTGGCGCCGATCAAGATCCCGACGAGCAGTGACTTTTTCCTCATCGCCGGCGTGGTCCGCTGGACCGTCAGCACATCCCCGGCAAACGACTGCGCTTGCCGGTTCGTCACCGGTCCGTTACCCTCCCGTGATGTTGGCCGGGATGGGGAAGTCCCGGACGCGTCGGGGCAGGTCCGAAGGGTGCGCGCTCGCGGGCGCCCCGGTGGCCCTGTCCGCTGTGCCGTGAACGATTCGCCCAGCACGCGTCCGTGTCGCTCCTGCCCGGGCACTGCGACCCTGGACGATTCGTGGCTCATCACCCCGCGCCCGCCCCGCGCCCGGCGGCCCGGCCCTCGTGGTCGGTGACGGTTCAGCCTGTCGCCGGCACGGTCGCCGCCGACAAGGCTCCCAAAGCCGCCGAGAAGGCTCCCAAAGCCGTCGCAGACACGGTTCCCGACGCCGCCGACACGGCTCCCCACGCCGTCGAGCCGGACGCGACCACCGCCCTGCGCGCGCCCGCCGACCCGCCAGCGGCCGCTCACGGGCCCGGGGACGCGCAGGAGAACCCGATCGTCGAGCCCGCTGGGCCGGCCGTCCCCACCGGGCGCGCCGCCCGCCGCCGCGCCCGCCGGCGCCGCCGGGTGCTGGCTGCCACGCTGGTGGGCGCGGTGGTGGTCGCCGCCACCGCGGTCGGCGGCACCATCGCCGCCATGGCCAAGACCGTCACGATCTCGGTGGACGGCGCGACGCAGCAGGTCACCACGCTGTCCGGCACGGTGGACGGCGCGCTGGCCGCGGCGGGCGTCGACGTGGGCAGGCACGACACCCTCGCCCCGGCCGGCGGTATCCCCATCTCCGACGGCTCGCGCATCGTCGTGCAACGCGGTCGCCAGCTCAGCGTGACCATCGACGGCAGCACGCGCACGTTCTGGACCACCGCGTCGACGGTCGGGGCCGCCATGGCCCAACTCGGCCGTGACCCCGCCGAATTCCAGCTGTCCGCCGACCGTTCCCGGGAGATCCCGCTGTCCGGGCTGCGCCTGACGGCGAACTCGCTGCACACCGTGACCCTCAGCGACGGCGTCGGCGACGCCATGCAGCTCACCACCGCGGCCAAGACCGTCGGCGACCTGCTGCACCAGCAGGGCATCGCGACGTCGGCCGACCGCCGGGTGTCACCGTCCCCGGACACCCCGCTCATCGACGGGTTGACCATCACGGTGCGACACCTGCCGGCGGTCACGGTGGTGCGGGGATCGCAACGGCAGACGGTCGTCACGGGCGCCGAGACCGTCGGCGATGTGCTGGCCGCGCAAGGAATCCCGGTGACGGACGCGACCCGGGTGTCCCCATCGGCGGACAGTCCGGTCACCAAGGGCCTGGTGATCAGCGTCAGCTACCTCCCCGCCGTCACGGTCCGGGTGGGCGACCATCCAGCGGTGACGGTGATCACCGGCAAGACCACGGTCGGGCAGCTGCTGGCGGCCCGGAAGATCACCCTGGGCGACCACGACACCGTGTCGCCGGACGCGAAAACACCGCTCTCCGAAGGGTTATCGGTGACGGTAAATCGGGTCCGGTACGCCACCAGCACCAAGACGAAGACGATCGCGCAGCCCGCCGATCGGACCGTCGAGGACTCCTCGCTCGCCAAGGGCACCCAGCAGATCACCCAGCAGGGCCACCCGGGCGCCATGAAGATCACCTACCGGACCAAGATCACCAACGGCGAGCGCAGCAAGGCCAAGGAGGTCTCCCGCAGCACCGTGACGGACGCGGCGCCCACCATCATCCACGTCGGCACCTATGTCGCGCCCGTGACGACGACCTCCGCCCGGCCGACCACCCCCGCCGCGCCACCGCCGGCCACCTCGAACGGGGGGAGCGGATCCGGAGCGTCCGCCGGCACGGCGCCATCCCGGTCGAAGCAAACCTCGTCGGTGAAGCCGCCCGCCACGTCGTCGGCCACCAGCAGCAAGGCCGCCCCGAGCTCATCGTCCTCGTCGATCGACCTGTCGCGCGGGCCCGGACTGGCCGTCTGGGAGCGGATCGCGCAGTGCGAGTCCACCAACAACTGGCATATCAACACCGGCAACGGCTACTACGGCGGGCTGCAGTTCGACATTTCGACCTGGCTCTCGAACGGTGGCGGCAAGTACGCACCGCGGGCGGACCTGGCGACCAAGGCGCAGCAGATCGACATCGCCAACAACACCTACGCGAAGCGGGGACTGAGCCCCTGGCAGTGCGCCTACATCCTGGGCCTGATCTGATCGCTCCGGCGGGCCGTCCTCGAAAATTCAGGAACTGGCCCCGGTCGGCTGGTCCGCCTCCGGCGGGTACCGGCGCGCCGGCGGGCCGATCGGGCCGCCATTGCCCAGCTCGAAGATCAGCCCGAGGGTGCGTTCGGTGTCCAGGTAGTAGTGCACGTCGCCGTCGATCCAGCCGGTCTGCATCACGCCGATGCCGCGTTCCGCGAACGACGCGAGGGCGGCCGGCAACTGGTCATCAGGCATCACGTCCTTGATGTGATGCAGGCCCGGACCGTGCCGTCGCAGGAAGTCCCAGTAGATGTTGGGCCCCTTGATGGGCTGGATGAGTTCGAACTCGATCTCGCCGACCCAGGTGACCGCGCAAATGAAATCGAAGTCCTCGGTCACCCGTCGACCCCCGACGTGGAAATCTCGGACGGTGCTGGGATTGAAGTGCCGGACGTCCCACGGGCCGATTCCCAGCGTCGTCCAGTACTGCTCCATCGCGGCGTCCACATCGTCCACCACCAGGGCGATCTGCCGGATGTTGGGCGTGCGGGGCCCGCTCTCGTCCATCATGTAACCCTTCCGTTGTCCGCCGGTGCGGAGGGGGACGTCAGGTGCACCGTTCGTCCGCCGTCCCGGGCCTCGATCATGGCGAGCACGGCCGCCAGGTTGGCCCGCGCGTCGTCCAGCCCGAACTCCGGTGGGCTGTTCTCGGCGATGCACCTGCTGACGTGCTCCACCTCGAGCCGGTACGGGTCGGCGGGCGGAAAGCCTGTGCGCTCAGGCTCGCGACCGTCCGCGAACACCTCGTCGTGCCCGCTGCGATGCAGCACGAGTTGGGTGAACGGCTCGCCGCGCATGCCGGTGCCGGGCAGGGCGATCCAGCCCTCGTCGCCGATCAACTCGAACTGGCTGTACGGGTTGGGGTAGTCGAAGCTGGCGTGGGTGACGGCCATACGCCCCTCGCCGAAGCTGAACAGCGAGGATACCGAGGTCGTGACGGCGCTCCCGGGGCGTTGGTACCCGATCGCGGACACCGCTACCGGCTCCTCCCCGAAGGCATCTCGCGCGAACGCGGTGAGGTAGCAGCCCATGTCCCATTCGATGCCGCCCCCCGCCGCGGGGTCGAACCGGATGTTGTAGCCGCCGGGATGCTGCTGGAAGGCGAACCCGATGCGGGCCACTCGCGGATCCCCGATAACGCCCTCGCGGATCATCTGCATGGCGCGGCGCCAGCGGGGCGCGAAGCGGTACATGAAGGCCTCCACGACCAGCAGGCCGGACGTCGCCGCGGCATCGGCGATGGCCGCCATGCCCTCCTGGTCGATAGCCAGCGGTTTCTCGCACAGCACGTGCTTGCCGGCCCGCAGCGCCCGGACGACCCACTGCGCGTGCAGGTGATTGGGCAGCGGGATGTAGACAGCGTCGATGTCGGGATCGGCCAGCAGGTCGTGGTAGCCGCCGTACGCGACCGGGATGCCCCACCGCCCGGCCGCCGACCGGGCGCGCTCCGCGGATCGGCTGGCGATCGCGGACGCGGTGGCGCCGGACGCGCCGATCAGGCCCGGCAGGAACGACTCGGTGATCGCGGCAACTCCGAGGACGCCCCACCGCACCGGTGCGGTGCTGGAAGCGGACACGCCGCACTCCCTTCGGCAGGCTCGTCCGGCGACCCGTTGACACCCTGATCGCAGCCGTCTAGCGTGCCGCTCATTACATCACATGTGCGCTCGTATGAGCACGCCGTCGTCGGATGGTCGGCTCGGGAATGGCGGGCAGCGGAGAAGCGGAGCGTGAGTGCATGCAACTGTCCCTGTTCCTGGATCCCCAAGAGGGCATGACGTATCGGCAGATCGCGGCGGCCGCACTCCGGGCCGAACAGGAGGGCTACCACGGGGTCTACCGCTCGGACCACCTGACCTCCACCGCCGGCCGGCACGATCGGGCAGCGACCGAAGCGTGGTCCACGCTGGCCGGTCTGGCCGCGCAGACCCAGCGGATCCGACTCGGCACGCTGGTGTCACCGGTCGGGTTCCGCCACCCGTCGCTGTACGCCAAGATCGTCAGCACGGTGGACGAGATGAGCGACGGCCGGGTCGACGTGTCGATCGGAACCGGATGGTACCGGCCGGAGCACGATCTGCTCGGGTTCGAGTTTCCGCCTCTGGCCGAGAGATTCTCGGCCCTGGAGGAGTACCTGGAGGTGCTGACCACGCTCTGGGGCGACGCGGGGACGGGCTACGCCGGATCCCGCTACCGGGTCGGAGCGGTGCACGCGCGGCCGCTCTCGTCGCAGCGACCCCATCCGTGGCTCATCCTCGGCGGGCACGGCCGCCGGAGGACCCCCCGGCTCGCGGCCCGTTTTGCGGACGAGTTCAACGTCGACTGGCCGTCCCCCACGCAGTGTCGCGAGCTGTTCGACGCGGTGGCCAGGGCGTGCCGCGAGATCGACCGCGATCCGGCGACCCTGCGCCGATCGGTACTGCTGGGAGCCGTGGTCGGCACGGACGACGCCGACACCGAGGACCGATTCCGGCGTGGGATGGCCTTTTTCGGCGTGTCGGACCCGCAGCGCTGGCGTGACGGCGCCGGGCCCGGCTGGACCGTCGGGACGACCGCGGCGCTCGCCGGCCGGCTGGCCGAGTACGCAGAGGCGGGAGTGGATCATGTGATGCTCATGCTGCTGCCGGGGGACGACCTCGACATGATCTCGCTGGTCGCCCGCGACGTGTTCCCGGCGATCGGTCACCGGGCGCCGGCATGA
>JBIQML010000132.1:0-9643 GCA_044463405.1 Nakamurella lactea
GCAAGCCCTCGCACCGTCTGGACTGGAACCGCCGCACCTCCGAATGGGTCCAGCGGTACGCCGGCGATGCCGCCGGCCACCGGCCGGATCGGCTCGACGCCGGACACTGGCAGCGTCGTCTATCGACATTGGCTGCGCGGCACGGAGTTCCGGGCGCCGCGCTGGGGATACTGCGGATCGGCTCCGGCGACGGCGCCGGCGACGAGCTGGTCGAGGCGGCCCACGGGGTGCTGAACGTCGAGACCGGGGTGCCCGCCACCACCGACTCGCTGTTCCAGATCGGCTCGATCTCCAAGGTATGGACCACCACGCTGGTGATGCAGCTGGTGGACGAGGGCAAGCTCGACCTGGACGCGCCGATCGCCGACGTGCTGCCCGACCTGGCCCTCGCCGATCCGAAGGTGGCGGCCGCTGTCACCATGCGACACCTGCTGACCCACACCAGCGGCATCGACGGCGACGTGTTCACCGACACCGGCCGTGGCGACGACTGCCTGGAACGGTATGTGGGGCAACTGGAGCACGCGGCGCAGAACCACCCGCTGGGCGCGACCTGGTCGTACTGCAACTCCGGCTTCGTGCTGGCGGGCAGGGTGGTCGAGGCGCTCACCGGCGGCACCTGGGACGCGGCGCTGGCCGAGCGGATCCTCGGTCCGCTGGGCCTGGCGCACACCGTGACGCTGCCCGAACAGGCGCTGATGCATCGCGCGGCCATGGGACACGTCGAGCAGGATGGGCAGACGAAACCGGCTCCGGTGTGGGGTCTTCCGCGCTCCATGGGCCCCGCCGGGCTGATCACCTCCACCCCGGCGGACGTGCTGGCCTTCGCCCGGATGCACCTGACCGGCGGGCTGGCGACGGACGGCACCCGCGTGCTGTCCGAGTCCAGCGCCGCCGCGATGGCCTCCGAACAGGCCGAGCTGCCGGACAAGCACACCCTGGGCGATTCCTGGGGGCTGGGCTGGATCCGCTTCGACTGGGGCGGGCGGCGGCTGATCGGTCACGACGGCAACACCATCGGGCAGTCGGCATTCCTGCGGCTGTTGCCGGAGCAGGGCCTGGCCGTGACGCTGCTGACCAACGGTGGCCACGCGAGGGATCTGTACGAGGACCTGTACCGGGAGATCTTTGCCGAGGTCGCCGGAGCGACCATGTCACTGCCGCTGGTCCCGCCGGACCAGGCGGTCAGCGTGGACATCACCCCGCACGTCGGAACCTACCAGCGGGCCAGCGCGCTGATCGAGGTGCTGTCCGGCGACGAGGGTCCGATCCTGCGCAGCACCACCACCGGACCGGTCGCCGCGCTGATGCCCGACCCGGTCGAGGAGTTCGCCCTGGTCCCGCTGTTGCGTGACCTCTACCTGGTCCGACCGCCCGGGATGGAGACGTGGACGCCGGTGACGTTCTACGCGCTGCCCACCGGCGAGCGCTACCTGCACTTCGGGGCCCGGGCCACGCCGAGGGTCGGGTGAGACCACCGGTGTCCCGCACGACGAACCGGACTCGCATCATTGGTTCGACGCGACCATGACCGCAGCTGGTTCGCCCGAAAGCATGGGAGCCATGACGGATCTCGGTCTGGCACCCGCCTCGGAGGCAACGCCGTCCGGCGATTTCGGCGCGGCAGGGCGGGCGGCCGATGCCGCCGCCGCTCGGGCCGGCGTCCGGATCCGGGAGCTGGAGGATCTGGTCGATCTGCAGGCGGTCTACGGGCTGTACGACCGGATCTGGCACCCCGAGCCCAGCAATCCTCCGGTCACCACCGAGTTACTGCGGGCGCTGACCAAGGCGGGCAACTACGTATCCGGCGCGTACGACGGGACCGAACTGGTGGGAGCATGCGTGGGATTCTTCGGTGCACCCGTCCAGGGGTCCCTGCACAGCCACATCGCCGGAGTATCGGAAGCCGCGCGCGGGCGGGCGATCGGGTTCGCGCTCAAGCTGCATCAACGCCAGTGGGCGCTGCGGCGGGGGGTGCGCGAGATCTGCTGGACCTTCGACCCGCTGGTTCGCCGCAACACCTACTTCAACCTGGTGAAACTGGCTGCCGCACCGAAGGAATACCTGCGCAATTTCTACGGTGACGTGCACGACGGAATCAACGGCGCCGACGACACCGACCGGCTGCTGGTGTCCTGGTCGCTGACCGATCCGGCGGTGGAGGCGGCCTGCCGCGGCGAGGGCCAGGCCGCGGACGCCGCCATCGAACGGGCCGCCGGCGCCGCCGTCGCGGTGGGCATCGCCGACGACGGGGGTCCGACGATCGGGTCGGGCGACGCGGGCACCGTGCTGGTCGCCGTGCCCGCCGACATCGAATCGCTCCGCCGGTCCGATCCGGCGATGGCCCGACGATGGCGGCATGCGGTCCGCGAGGCGCTCGGCGGCCTGATGTCCGACGGCGCGCGGGTGACGGGATTCGACCGTGCCGGCTGGTACGTGCTGGACCGACGAAGGGATCAGTGATGTCCGAGATCGACCTGCAGGCCGAACTCACCGAGCGGGCCTCAGCGCTCGGGGTGCCCGGCGTCGCCGTCGGCGTCTACCACGACGGCGGGGAGGACTACGCCTTCCACGGCGTCACCAGCGTGCAGAATCCGCTGCCGGTCGACGCCGGCACGCTGTTCCAGTTCGGGTCCACCGGCAAGACGTTCACCGCCACCGCCGTGCTGGCGCTGGTCGACAAGGGCCTGGTGGAACTGGACGCGCCGGTGCGCCGCTACCTGCCCGAGCTCCGGCTCAAGGACGAGTCGGTCGCCGAGAAGGTCACCGTGCTGCAGCTTCTCAACCACACCGCGGGATGGGCGGGCGACTACGAGAAGGACACCGGCACGGGCGACGACGCGCTGGCCCGCTACGTGGAGGGGATGGCCGATATCGACCAGATCTCCCCGCCGGGAGCCGAGGTGTCCTACAACAACGCGTCGCTCTCGCTGGCCGGCAGGGTGATCGAGAAGGTGACCGGCTCGACCTACGAGCAGGCCATCGCCGACCTGCTGTTGCGACCGTTGGGCCTGCACGACACCTGGTTCTTCCCCAACGACGTGATGACCCGCCGGTTCGTCGTGGGGCACAGCAACAGCCCGGACGGGACGGTGACGGTGCTGCGGCCCTGGGCGCTGCCCCGCGGCGGCAACCCGGCCGGCGGCATGTCCGCCACCGCCGCGGACCAGATCGCCTGGGCGCGTTTCCATCTCGCCGACGGCCGGACCTCTGACGGCACCCAACTGTTGCCCGCCGAACTCGTCCGGTCCATGCGAGAACCGACGGTGCGCACGCCGGGTCATGCGCTGGGCGATGCGATCGGCATCTCGTGGATGCTGCGCGAGGTCGGCGGGGTGCTGACCGTGAGCCACGGCGGCACCACGATCGGGCAGCACTCCGCGTTCTGCATGGTGCCGGAGCGGCAGTTCGCCGTCACCGTCCTGACCAACTGCGGTCCCAGCGGCGAGCAGCTGAACACCGAGCTGGTCGACTGGGCGCTGCAGGCCTATCTCGGGGTGGCGGAGGCCGAGCCGGATTTCCTCGATGCACCGCCGGAGCTGCTGGCTCGTTACGCCGGACACTACGACGACACCATCGCCATGACGGTGGACATCACCGCCCGGGACGGCCGGCTGGTCGCGCAGCTGACCGTCCGGCCGGAGGTGCTGGAGCAGATCGGTCAGCAGGACCGGCTGGACGAGCCGATCGTGCTCGGCCTGCTCGCCGAGGATCCGACCCGCTACGTGGTGCCGGAGGGGTCGATGAAGGGCATGCGCGGCTACTTCGACGGTGACGGGGACTCCGCGATGACGGCCGTCCAGCTGGGGGGCCGCCGCTTCGCCAGGGTGCCAGGGGCCGAAGCCCCCAGCACCCCTGACCCCTCCCCGGCTCGTGTGCCCCGGGTGGCGCCATAGCGCCACGTCGGACACACAAGGCGGGCAGGGGTGCGCCGGAGTTCGTCGCTGCCGACCACAACCGGCCGCGATCTGGTCGCCGACGACGAACTAAGCTGGGGCACAACCTCCTAGCGTCGGGTGGTGCTGCCAATCGTGAACGAGCGACCCCGGGCCAGTCTCGGCCGCGTGCTCGACGATCTGGGTGACACGCTGCTGGAACTGGTGCATGGCGACCCGGAGCGGCCCGACGAGATCGCCGGGGTGGCCATCCACGACCCCCTCGACGAGCCGGCGCTGCCCCGCAATGCCCTGGTGCTCGGCACCGGGCTGCGCCCCGACGACGCCGTCGCGCTGCTGCCCGAACTGGGCCGGCAGCGCGCGGTCGGCCTGGTGCTGCGCTCCCCCGTCACCGTCTCGGACGCCCTCATGCAGGCCGCCGACCGGGCCGGGGTCGCGCTGCTCGCGCTCACCCGCGGAGCCACCTGGGCGCAGCTCGCGGCGCTGCTGCGCTCGCTGCTCGCCGAGGGAGATGTCGGCGTCGCCGACGCGGAGACCCTGGGCGGGATGCCCTCCGGCGACCTGTTCGCGCTGGCCAACGCGATCGGGGCGCTGCTGGACGCGCCGATCACCATCGAGGACCGCAGTTCCCGGGTGCTGGCGTTCTCCGGTCGGCAGGACGAAGCGGACCAGTCAAGGGTGGAAACCATTCTGGGACGCCAGGTTCCCGAGCGGTACTCGCGCATGCTGGCCGATCGCGGCGTGTTCGGCGAGCTGTATCGCAGCGATCGTCCGTTGTTCGTGAAGCCGCTGCCCACGGGGCATGGCAACTTCACCGTGCCACGGGTGGCCATGGCGGTGCGCGCGGGGGACGAGATCCTCGGCTCGATCTGGGCGGCGGTGCGCGAACCACTGTCCGAGGAGCGCTCGCAGGCACTGTGCGACGCGGCGAAACTGGTGGCGCTGCACCTGCTTCGAGTGCGAGCGGGCGCCGACGTGCAACGCCGGCTGCGGGCCGACCTGGTCAGCACTGCGCTGGAGGGTGGCGGCGGGGCGCGGGAGGCGCTGACCCGCCTGGGCCTGGCCGATCAGCCGGTGGCGGTGCTCGCCGTGGGCGTGCTGGACGCGCCGAGCACGGCACCGTCCATGGAGGCGGATGCCAGCCGCACCACCGAACGGCAGCGGCTGACCGACGCGCTGGCCATGCACCTGTCGGCCATCCATCCGCGCAGCGCGGCGGCCCTGGTCGGTGACGTCGCCTACGGGTTGATCCCGGTGCCGGAGGTGGGTCCCGACGGGGAGCAGCGGGCCGCCCGCATCGCCGCGGACTTCCTGGACCGCATCGGGCGGCGGATCGATGCCGCGGTCGGTGTCGGGCCGGTCTCCCGGGACATCGCGGGGCTCGCCGCCGCCAGGGCCACCGCCAATCGGGTGCTGAGGGTGCTGGGCACCGGCCACGGCGGCCACCGGGTCGCCACCCTCGCGGACGTGCACGTGGAGTCCCTGCTGCTGGAGCTCCGCGACCTGGTGAGCGCCCGCGGCGATCACCCCACCGGCCCGGTGGCGCGGCTGTACGAGTACGACGCCCGGCGCGGCACGCACCTGGTGGAGACCCTGCGGGCCTGGCTGGACGCCTTCGGCGATGTGATCGCGGCGGCCGCCGCGGTGTACGTGCACCCGAACACCTTCCGCTACCGGCTGCGCCGGCTGGCCGAGGTCGGCGGCATCGATCTGGACGACGCGGACGCGCGATTCGCCGCCATGCTGCAGCTGCGGGTGGTCTCCCCGCCGGCCTGACCGGCAGCATCCCGCGACGGGCCGGGAACGGACCCGGCCCGCTCGCCGACCCTCGCGACCGGGCGTACGGTCGTCTCGTCGGGGCCGACAGATGGGCATCGAGACCAGCGGCACAGGCGGCACGGGCAGCACAAGCAGCACGGCCCCGAGGCGACAGAGCGACAGATGAGCGACACCGTAACCAGCACATCCCCCGCCGGGCCAGCATCCGGCCATCCGTCACCGACGTCCCCGCGGCCCGAACGCGATACCGGGCTCGCGCACCTGGCGTCGTACCGGCGCTGCCTCTCCCGGATCGCCGATGCCTGGCCCGGCTACCTGGCGCGGCGCGCGAAACGCCTCGACCAGGCCCTGTTCGACAGGCCGGTCGAGAAGGTGGCGGAGAACATCCTGGAGGACCTGTTCACCGACGTGCTCGGGTGGGACGTGGCCGACGTCAACCTGCAGATCGGCCGGGCCGACATGGAGCTGTCCTCGCTGGGCATCAAGCGGCTGGTGCTCGAGGTGAAGCGACCGGGATCGCTGACCTGGAGCCGGGCCGGGATCGACGCCGCGCTGCAGCAGGCACGCGGGTACGCCACGGACCAGCAGGTGACCACCATCGCAGTCAGCGACGGCTCCATGCTGTACGCCGCCGACCGGGTGGCCAGCGGGCTGCGGCACCGGCTGCTGATCCCGCTGGACCAGCGGGCGCCCGCCCTGGACCTGTGGTGGGTCTGTCCGGACGGCATCTACCGCACCCGCACTCCGGAGCCGTTCCCGGTCTGGCCGGTGCGATCGGCATGGCCCGCGGCCACCGCGAACCCGGAACCGCAGGTCCCGCTGCACCCGAAGTACCGGCTGCCCGCCTCCTGCTTCGCCTACGTGGGCTCGCCGGCAGATCCGCACACCTGGAAGCTGCCGTTCCTCACCGCCCCGGGTGCGCCGGACGTTCGCAGGCTGCCCAAGGCGATCCAGTCGATCCTGAGCAACTACCGCGGGGAGCGGGTCAGCATCCCCCGCGACGCCGTCGGCGACGTGCTGGTCCGTCTGGCCAGGGCCGCGGCGACGCTGCGCAAGCTGCCCTGCCAGTGCCATCCCGCCGCCGGCGCGTACGTCGACGCCCATCACGCGGTACAGCAGTTGGGTCGGATCGCCGACGTGGGTTGCTGTTCGTAGACCGGGCGGTGACGGGATCCACGGCCTGGACGCTCGTCGACGAACGGTTCCACCGCGGGCCGCGTGCCCTGCCCGGTCGCCTGACCACTCGTATGATCGGGACGAGCCGGCGACCGGGTCCGTGCGACGCCGCGGCAGGCGGCGGTCCGTTCGGGATCCGGATCGGCCGCGCAGCCGGCCGATGGGCCGGCCCGGAGCGACCAGACAGGGATTCTCATGGCCACCGTCGCCGAATTCATCTGCGACACCCTCGTCGCCAGCGGCGTCCGCCGGGTGTACGGCATCCCGGGCGACTCGCTCAACGGATTCACCGACGCGCTGCGCACCCGGCCGGAACTCGCCTGGGTACACGTGCGGCACGAGGAGGCGGCTGCGTTCGCGGCGGCCGCAGAGGCGGAGCTCACCGGCGATCTCGCGGTGTGCGCGGGCAGTTGCGGCCCCGGCAACCTGCACCTGATCAACGGACTGTACGACGCGCAACGTTCGCGGGTGCCGGTGCTGGCGATCGCCGCCCACATCCCGAGCGAGGAGATCGGCTCCCGGTACTTCCAGGAGACCCATCCCACCGAGGTGTTCCGGGAGTGCAGCGTCTACGCCGAGCACGTGGCGCACGCCGACCAGATGCCCCGCCTGCTGCGCATCGCGATGCGGGAGGCCCTGTCGAAGCGGGGCGTCGCGGTGCTGGTGATTCCGGGCGACGTCGGGCTGGCCAAGACCAACGCGAAGCCCGAGACGATCCTGGCCGCCCGCTCCCGGCTGGTGCCGGATCCGGACGAGCTGGCCGCGGCCGCGGCGGCGCTCAACGACGGCTCGAAGGTCACCATCCTGGCCGGGGCCGGTTGTGAGCGCGCGCACGACGAGCTGATCGAGACGGCGCGCGTGCTGCAAGCACCGGTCGTGCACACGATGCGCGGCAAGCAGTTCGTCGAGCCGGACAACGCCTACGACGTGGGCATGACCGGGCTGCTCGGGTTCTCCTCGGGCTACCGGGCCATGGAGCGCTGCGACACACTGCTGATGCTCGGCACCGACTTTCCCTACCAGCAGTTCTTTCCCACGAAGGCCACCGTCGTCCAGGTGGACTCGCGCGGCTCGCAACTGGGTCGGCGCACCCCGGTCGACATCGGGCTGGCGGGCGGGGTGCGGGAGACCCTGCGGGAATTGCTGCCGCAGCTGACCGGCCACGGACCCGGTAAGCACCTGGACGAGATGCGAGAGCACTACCGTCGCACCCGCAAGGACCTGGACGAGCTGGCCACGCCGAGCAAGCGATCCGACCCGATCCATCCGCAGTACCTGGCGCGCCTGATCGACGAGGCCGCCGACGACGACGCGATCCTGATTCCCGACGTGGGCTCGCCGGTCGTGTGGGCGGCGCGCTACCTGCGGATGACCGGACGGCGCCGGCTGATCGGCTCGTTCAACCACGGATCGATGGCCAACGCCCTTCCCCAGGCCATCGGGGCGCAGGCCGTCCACCCCGGCCGGCAGGTGATCGCGCTGTCCGGCGACGGCGGCCTGACGATGCTGATGGGCGAGCTGATCACGCTGACCCAGATGAAGCTGCCGGTCAAGGTCGTGGTGTTCAACAACTCGTCGCTGAACTTCGTGGAACTCGAGATGAAGGCGGCCGGTTTCGTCACGTTCGCCACCGACCTGGACAACCCGGACTTCGCCGCCCTCGGCGACGCGATCGGCGTGAAGGGCTGGCGGGTGGAGCGCTCCGAGGAATTGCCGGACGCCGTCGGGCAATTCCTGGCGCATCGGGGACCGGCGATCCTGGACGTGGTCACCGAGCGTCAGGAGCTATCCATCCCGCCCACCATCTCGGTCCAGCAGGCCAAGGGCTTCGCGCTGTTCGCCATCCGCACCGTGCTCTCCGGCCGGGGGACCGAACTGATCGACCTGGCCCGCACCAACATGCGGCAGGTCTTCTAGGCCGGACCGGCCGGCGCAGGGCAATCCAGCGCCCCGCCTCCGGGCGTCAGCGGGCGGCGATCTCCGCGCGCACCTTGTCCATGTCCAGCGCCCGGACCTGGCCGATCAGCTTCTTCAGCGCCGGGGCCGGCAACGCGCCGGCCTGCTGGAACAGCAACACGTTGTCCCGGAACACCATCAGCGTGGGGATGGAGGTGATGCCGAATCGGGCCGACAGTTCCGGCTCCTCCTCGGTGTTCACGCTGCCGAACACCAGGTCGGTGTTCTCCTCGGAGGCCGCCTCGTAGGTGGGGGCGAACATCCGGCACGGTGGGCACCAGGACGCCCAGAAGTCGACCAGCACCACGTCGTTGGTGGTGACGGTGTCATCGAAGGTGGCTGCCGTCAGGTCGGTGGTGGCCATGGCTGGGATCTCCTCGTCGTGGTGGTTTCACCTGGTACAACAGCGAGCGCCTCGACCGGATTCCCGGCCAACGGCGGCGGCCCGACACGCCCGACCGCGGGGGAGCCTCCGGAACGTCGTCACCTCCGATTTCCCGTCACCGCCGTGACATCGATCCGGATGCCCGGCCCCTGCCGGCCGCCCTGGCCCGCCGCCTCTCGTACCGCACCGTGAGCGGGCCCACCAGCCGCGGGCCGGCCAGCTTGGTCTCCAACCGCCTGGCCTCCCGCTTGAGCGGCTGCGCCAGGTACTGCCCGCCGATCACCCCGGCGCCCAGCGCCACCGTGATGGCCGCGGCGCTGGCCAGCGCGAACAGCGCGTCGCTGCGGCCCTGGCTGAACAGCGCGAGCGCGCGGTACGCCGACAGGCCCGGCAGCAGCGGCACGATCGCCGTGGTGACGATCAGCAGCGGCGGCACCCGGCACCGGCCGGC
>JBIQML010000133.1:0-9584 GCA_044463405.1 Nakamurella lactea
GATGATCAGACCGATGCTGGCGGTGGACACCCCCTGTCGCAGGTGCCGGGCGACGTCGTTGCGTTGATAACCCAACTCCCGCACCGCGTCCAGCACCTTGGCCGCGGTCGCCGAGCGGACGTGGGCCTCGAGGTTGACAACGCGCGACACGGTCTTGAGGCTGACGCCGGCACGGCGCGCCACGTCGTGCATGGTGGGTCGCGCGGCGTGCCCGGCCGGTGCCCGGCCTCGCCTGCCGCCGCCGGGCGGCGGCACCTCGGCCGCGCCGCGATGCCCGGTCCGACGCTCCTTGCGGGGCGTGGACAACGTTGTCATGTGCCCCATTGAAGCGGCCGTACCTGACCCTGTCAAGGACCGGGCACGTTCCGGGCCGCCACGTCCCTCCGGGCCGCCGCCGGCCAACCGGGGCCGGCGTCACGTACCGGTGGCAACGGCGAAGATGTGCATCGAGGCGTTGCCGCTGACGTAGTCCGCCACCGACGGGAACGTCACGGATGCCACCGTTTTCGCGGAGTCCACGCCGATCGTCGCGGCGAACACGTACATGGTGATCTGCTGCGCCGAACCACTGTCGGAGTTCCGGTAGGGCATGGTCGCCGCGATGACGTTTCCGGCCGACGGCTGCTGCGCCCAGTCCGTGAAGGACAGCGTGGCAGTGCTGGAGGTGCCGTCGGTGTAGGTGACGGTGACGGTGCCCTGCGAGCTGCCGTTCGCGGACGAGCCGAGGAAGCCGAGCTTGCTGGCGCCGGCGGCGCCGTGGACCAGCATCGTCTGGCCCGCGGCGAGGATGTTGTCCGGCTGGCATGCCGGCACGTCCGGCCAGGTGTAGTTCAGCCCGTCCACGGTGACGGCGCCGCCCGGTGTCACACCGGCCGCGGCAAGCGCCTGCGCGGAGTAGCTGTACCCGTCGCCGTCATAGTTGGCGCAGCCCTGGTTGTCGTCGTCGGAGATGCCGGTGTTGTCGTAGTAGTCGGCCGGGTCCGCGGTCGGGCTGATGCCGAGGGCGGCCGTGTCGGAGACCTGCCCGGCGTCGTCCACCACGGTGACCATGGCGGTGGTTCCGCGTGCCACGTGGTAGGGCCCGTCCGGTGTCGGCACGGTGAAGGTGATCTGCGTGTCGCTCCAGGCGTCGATGTGGAAGGCGGCCACGTTGCCGGGCTCACCCCAGTTGGTGTCGTTGTCGGCGAAGTGCAGGTACCCGTTGCCCTGGTCGGCGCCGAATCCGGAGCCGTGCACGGTGACCACATCACCGGCACTGGCCATGACCGGGTCGACCGATGCGACGACCGGACCGCTCGGTGCCGCGGTGGAGGTTCCGATCGCGAAGACGTGCAGCTCCCCCTGTGTCGCCCCGGACGGCAACGTCACGCTGAGCAGCGCCTTCGCCGGGTCGACGGGCAGCACGGTGGAGAACACATGGGTGTTCACCGAGTCCCGCCCGTCCGAGCAGTGGTTGCAGTTGCGATAGGGCATGCTGATCGCGGTCTGGTTGCCGTAGGACGGCTGGGACCGCCCTGCGTTCAGCGTCCAGTCCGACAGGCCGAGCCAGAACCGGGCGGTGCTGCCATCGGAGTAGCTGAGCGTGATCAGCCCCTGGCTGGGCCCGCTGGTGGCGGAGCCGAGGAAGCCCAACTGCCTGGTTCCGGCCGGGGCGTCGACGGTGACCTTCTGGCCGGCGGCGATCGCGTTGTCCGGATCGCCCGGCGCTGAGACCGGCCAGCGGTAGGTGATGTCGCCGGTGGTGACGGCGCTGCCCGGTGTGACCCCCTGCGCGGCCAGCGCCTCGGCGGAGTAGCTCCAGCCGCCGCCGTCGAAATTGGCTCCGGTGACGTCGGCATCGTCGGACACGCCGGCGTTGTTGAACGCCGCGAGCAGGCTGCCCGGCTGGGCGACCAGCACCACCAGAGTGACGGTGCGCAAGGATGTTCCGTTGTCGGACAGCGAGATCGGCACCGAATAGAAGTTCTGCCGGGTGGACGCGGCCGGGTGCACGGTGAGGGTCAGCGTGCCGGCCTTGTTCGGTGCCACGTCGACCCTGCTGGTGGCGGGGGTGACGGCGACTCCGGCCGGTGCTGCCACCGTCGCGGTCACCGATTGCGCCGCCGCCGTGGCGTTCTGCGCCCCCAGTTGCACGGTGGCAGTGCCTCCCGGCGCGACGGTCACCTGCGGTTGGGACAGGTATCCGACCACGGGCTCGGTGCCCGACCCGTAGGACGGCGGCGCGTCCTGCGGGGCGGTGCCCCAGGTGCTGGGCGTGCTGCCCAGCGTCCAGTCCAGCGTGGATCCCGCCGCCAGCGTGGAGAACGGCACGGACAGCCGGTGGTAGGGGTGCCCGTCGAGCTTGAGATTCTGCACGTAGAACGTGGTGGGCGAGGCGCCGGGTGCGTTGATCACGATCTGCTTGCCGCTCGGCAGGGTGATGGTGGCCTTCGGGAATCCGGGGCTGTTGAACACCAGGGTGTCGCTGCCGGAGTTCTCCGGGTACATGCCCAGCATCTCCCAGATGAAGGTGGAGCTGTTCGCGCCGAGGTCGTCGTTGTTGTCCAGGCTCGGTCCCGGCTGGTACATGGTGGTGCGGATGTGGTTCACGATCTGCTGGGTCGCGGCGGGATCGCGGGCGTAGTCCAGCGCGTATTGCTCGCCGAAGCCGAACTCGTTGGTCAGCTGGGCGTGCATGCCGAACCCGTTCGGCTGTGACAGGAACTCCTTCAGGGCGCTGTCCACCGCCGACCGGCCGCCGAGCAGGGAGAACAGCGCGGGGTAGTTGTTCGGCACGTTCCACAGGTACTCGTACGCGTCGCCCTCGACGTAGTGCGTGGTCGTGGTGGGGGTGATGCCCGGCACGAACCGGCCGTTCGCGTTGCGCGGGGTGAGCAGCCCGTCGAGCGGGTTGAACACGTTCTCCCAGTTGTTGGCCCGCCGCTCCAGCATCGCGGCGTCACTCGTGTCGCCCAGCGCGGCGGCGAACCTGGACAGTGCCAGGTCCTCGCTGTCGTACTCCAGCAGCGAGGAGACGAACCCGTGGGCGTTGCAGCAACTGCGGTACGCGCCGTCCTCGGGCAGGTATCCGTAGGTGTCCTCGAGGTTCTGGCCCGGCCGGACGTCGTTGGTGGTGGTGGCCTGCTCGAGCATGTCCTTCAGGGCGGTGCCGGTGTCGAAGCCGTGCGCGCCGAACGCGTAGTAGTCGGCGATCATCGACTGGGCCGGATCCCCGACCATCACGTAGTTGTTCAGGTTGAGATACCCCCACTGCTGCAGGATCTGGTCCTGCTCGTAGTAGTTCACCAGGGATTGCGCCATGTCGCCGGCGGCGTCGGGATCGAGCATCGCCTGCAACTGGGCCAGCGAGTGATAGATGTCCCAGCCGGAGAAGATGCCGTACTGATCGTGCTGTCCCGAGGCGATCGTGTGCACCGCCATGTCGGCGCCCATGTACTGGCCGTTCACATCACTGGTGATGTTGGGCTGGATGAAGTCCTTGTACAGCAGGCTGTAGAACATCTGGGTGCGCGCGAAGCTGCCGCCGGAGATCCGGATGCGGTTCAGCAGCGTGTTCCACGAATCCTGCGCCGCCGCCTTGATGGTGCGGAAATCCCAGCCGGGATTCTCGGTCTGCCAATCCAGCTTCGCGTTGGCGTCGCTGACGTAGGAGATGCCGACCTTGGCCTGGACGACCTGGTTCGCGGTGGTGTCGAAGCTCAGGTACACCGCCTCGGGCCCGTCCGATCCGGTGATGACCTGCGAGCCGGTGAACGGCTGGTCGAAGGTGATGTCGAAGTGGACGGTGTACTCCTGCTGCTGCCCGTCGTTGTTGGACTCGTTACAGAAGTGGCCGCTGGTCTCGGATCCGCTGACCTCGTGGTCGCTGACCACCGTGGCGGTGCTGGGCGCGAACTCGCCGTTCTGGCTGTCCCGCAGCTTGATCAGGAATCCGGCCTGGGTGGTCGCCGGGTAGCTGAATCGGGCCATCGAGCTGTGCGGGGTCGCGGTGAACTGCGAGGTGACGGTGTCCGGCTGGTTGCTCCGGGCGGAGTAGTAGCCGGCCTGCGCGATCTCGCCGGTGTTGCTGAAGCTGGTGGTGATGCTGTTCGGATCGCCGCTGGGCAGCTTCCCGGTGATCGGCAGCATGGGTATGTCCTCGGCCGCACCGCAGCCGGGGCCGCTGACGTGCGTCAGCGAGTATCCGGTGATCTTGGTGTCACCGAAGTTGTAGCCGCCGCCGGCACTGCGGTTGGGCATGGTGTCCGGGCTCCACTGCACCATTCCGAACGGCACCTCGGCCCCCGGGAAGGTGTTGCCGCCACCGCTGGTCCAGGTGCGGGTGTCGACCATCTGCGCCGGGTTGCTCACCGGCGCGGTCAGCGTCGTCGCGTTGCGGGCGCCGCTGGGTCGCCGGCTCTCGGGCACCGGCTTCGGGCAGTGGACCGGCCGCCCGTTCGGCCCCTTCTCGCACACCACCGGTCCGCCGCCGTGGTCGCCCTTCACGGCCCGCGGGGCGTGCGCGGCGGGGGCGGCCGCGGTGTCGCCCGGCGCGGGGGCCGTCGTGCTCGGGCTGGTGCCGACGCTCGGGCTGGGCGGGGCCGGGCTGACGCTCACGCTCGGGCTGGGGGGCACCGGGTCGTTGTCGGAGGGGACCGCACCCACCGCGGTGGTCCCCACGGCCAGCACCGCTGCACCCGCCGCCGCGACCGCGACTGTCCACATGGTGAGGAACGATCTGTGTGCGCCTCTCATGGCCGCGCCCTTCTCCCTTGGCGCTGCGCACCGCCCGTATCGGGACGAACGGGGGCGGACCGCTTGCTGCGCAGGCGGTCTCGTCCTTGCGATGTCGCAGCGCCGATTCTTTGACAACGCTGTCATTCCTGGCCATCGGGAACGCTACTCGGCGCGCGAATCCAGTGTCAATCGGCCTTGTGAACCATTCCCCGCGGTCCGGGAACACGCACCGTCTCGACTATTCGGGCATTCCTCGACTCGCATCACCGGAATCAGCGATACGCCTGGATCGATGCCGTCACCCGACCGATCGGGTCAACCGTGAGCAGTGAGCGCGCCCGTGCCCACCCGCGGATGCCGGCGAACCGCCCGCGGTGAAGGCGCTCGGTCAGTCCAGCAGCCGCAGCGCGATCCCGTCGGCCAGCAGCCGGCCGGCCCGGGTGAGCACCGCTCGGCCGCCCGCCAGCGCGTCGGCGTCCAGCAGGCCATCGGCGGCCTCCCGCTCTGCCTGCCGCCGTCCGGCCGTCGACAGCACCGACACGGCCAGTCCGGAGACCAGGCGCAGCTCCAGCAGCACTCGCTCGCTGCGCCGTGCCTCGTCGTCGAGCACCTCGCGGGCCTGCCCGGGCGACCGCCCCGCGGCCAGCGCGCGCGCATAGGCGGCCGGGTGCTTGACGTTCCACCAGCGCACCCCTCCGACGTGCGAGTGCGCCCCCGGTCCGATGCCCCACCAGTCGCCACCGGTCCAGTAGGCCAGGTTGTGTCGACATCGCGCCCCCGGCGACGCCGCCCAGTTGGAGACCTCGTACCAGGTCAGCCCGGCGGCGGACAGCATCTCGTCGGCGATGACGTACCGGTCGGCCAGCACGTCGTCCGATGGTGCCGGCAACTCGCCGCTGCGGACCTGCCGAGCCAGTTTGGTGCCGGGCTCGACGATCAGCGAGTAGGCCGACACGTGGTCCACGCCGGCGTCGATCGCGGCGCGCAGCGAATCGGCGAAATCGGCGCCCCGTTCGCCGGGCGTCCCGTAGATCAGGTCCAGGCTGACGTGCCGGAAGCCGGCATCCCGGGCCCAGCCGGCGGCCTGCAGCGCCCGACCCGGCGTGTGCCGGCGTTCCAGCACGGCCAGCACGTGCGGGGCGACGGACTGCATGCCCAGCGACACCCGGGTGTAGCCGGCCCGGTGCAGCGCACCGAGCAACTCGGGGTCGGTGGACTCCGGGTTGGCCTCCGTGGTGACCTCCGCGTCCGCGGCGAGACCGAACGACTCGCGCACGGCCCCCAGCAGGCCGGTCAGCTTCTGCCCGCCCAGCAGCGAGGGGGTTCCGCCGCCGACGAACACGGTCTGCACCGGTCTGCGGATACCGGCGGCGCCGAGGACCCGTGCTGCCAGGTCGATCTCGGCCAGAGCGGCGTCCAGCCAGCTCTCCGGGGAGGCGGCGCTGCCCAGCTCTCCGGCTGTGTAGGTGTTGAAGTCGCAGTACCCGCACCGGGTGGTGCAGAACGGCACGTGCAGGTAGATCGACAGGCTGCGGTCGGCGATACCACGGTAGGCCTGATCCGGCAGGGAGCCGTCCGGTGGGACCGGGTCGCCGTCCGGCAGTGTCGAGGGCACGCCTGCCATTGTCCCCGCCGCGGTGCCGGTGCCGTGCGTTTCGCCGCGGGGACGCCTGGCAGGATCGGCGGTGACGGTACGCCGACCGGCGAGCGAGCGGTTGCGGACAGGAGGGGCACCCATGAGCGAGAGCGACGGCAGCACGCCCGAGGTGGTGCACTACGTGGTGGCCGGCGGTGTTGCGACCATCACCATGGATTCGCCGCGCAATCGCAATGCGCTGTCCGCGGCGATGCGCCGCCAGCTGCGCGACGCCCTGCAACGCGCCGCCGCCGACGAGGCGGCCAGGGTGGTGGTGCTGACCCACACCGGCCCGGTGTTCTGCGCCGGGATGGATCTCAAGGAGACGGCGGTCGCCAAGCCGGGCTCCGAGGGGGTCCGGGAGCTGCCGGAGATCCTGCAGCGCGTCGCGCACTGCCCCAAGCCGGTGGTGGCCAGGCTCGCCGGTCCGGCCCGGGCCGGCGGGGTGGGCATCATGGCCGCCTGCGACATCGCGGTGGCGGTGCCCACGGCCAGCTTCGCGTTCACCGAGGTGCGGATCGGACTGATCCCCGCGGTGATCTCGGTTCCGGTGCTGGCCCGGCTGAGCCCGGTCGCCGCCCGCGAGCTGCTGCTCACCGGCGAGGTCTTCGGCGCCGAGCGCGCGCTGGCCATCGGCCTGGTGAACGCGGTGGCCGAGCCGGACCACCTGGATGCCGAGGTCCGTCGCTACACCGATGCCCTGCTGGCCGGGGGGCCGGGCGCGCTGGCCGGCACCAAGAAGCTGCTCGGCTCGTTGCTGGACGACTCGGACGCCAGGTACGGCGCGCTGCTGGAGCTGTCGGCGCAGCAGTTCGACACCGACGAGGCACGGGAGGGCGCCCGGGCGTTCGCCGAGAAGCGTCCGCCGTCGTGGCAAGCGGGTCCCTGAGGTCGACTCGCCTCCCGGCCACCGCCATCACCGGCAGCAGCGCCACCTGGGCGGCGGCAACGTCGGATCAGCGCAGCACCGCGACCAGGATCGCGAGCACGATCAGCGCGACCAGCGCGATCGTCATCCACCGACGGGTCACCGCCGGAAGGGGGCGCTTCACCGGGTCGGCGCCCCCGTCACCTCTCGGTCGCCGATCGCAGACCCGTCGACGCGGCAGTCAGCGGTCATCGGGTACTCCGTCGGTCGGCCATCGGGGTCGGTGCACCCCTCACAGTAGGTGGTCCTGCGCACCCGGGTGCCGGGCCGGCAGGCTACCGTGCCAACCATGCGAGCCGTCTATGCCACCCGACCCGACCCGGACAAGCCGCTGGACGCCATCGCGGTGGGCGAGCGCCCCGATGCGGAGGTTCCCGACGGCTGGGTTCGGGTGGCGGTGCGTGCCGCGGCTCTCAACCGGCACGACCTGTGGACCCTGCGCGGGGTCGGCATCCGGCCGGAGGAATTCCCGATGATCCTCGGGTGCGACGCCGCGGGCAGCACCGACGACGGTCGGGGCGTTGTGGTGTACCCCGTCATCTCCGACCCGGACTTCTCCGGGGACGAGACGCTGGACCCGAAACGACGGCTGCTCACCGAGGGCGGGCACCAGGGCACCCTGGCCGAGTTCGTCGCGGTGCCGGCCCGCAACGTGCTGCCCAAGCCGGCCGGGATGAGCTTCGAGCAGGCCTCGACGCTGGGCACCAGCTACCTCACGGCCTACCGGATGCTGTTCACCCGGTCCGGACTGACCCCCGGGTCGACCATGCTGGTGCAGGGCGCCACCGGCGGGGTGGCCACGGCGCTGATCCAGCTGGGCGCGGCCGCGGGCATGCGGGTGTGGGCGACGGCCCGCAGCGAGCAGGGCCGGGAGCGGGCGGAGCGACTCGGCGCCGCCGCGGCGTTCGAATCCGGCGCCCGGCTGCCCGAGCGGGTGGACGCCGTGTTCGAGTCGGTCGGCAAGGCCACCTGGGCGCACTCGATGAAGGCGGTGCGACCGGGCGGGACGGTCGTGTGCTGCGGTGCGACCACCGGGCCGGACCCCTCCGCGGACCTGCAGCGGCTGTTCTTCCTGCAGATCTCGGTGGTCGGCTCCACGATGGGCACCCTGGACGAGTTGCGCCGGCTGATCGCGTTCTGCGACACCGCCGGCATCGAGCCGGTGGTGGACGCGACGTACCCGTTGGATCGGGCGGCCGACGCGCTCGCCTCGCTGGAGAACGGCTCGCCGGGCAAGGTCGTTGTCAGACTCTGAGGGCACCATGTCGTCATGACCGACCAGGCGATGACGGGCTACCGGATCGAGCCGGCCACGGCGGACCGCTGGGACGACGTGGCAGCGGCGATGGGCACCCGCGGCGATCCGGCACGCTGCTGGTGCCAGTTCTTCCACCTGCGCAACGCCGACTGGAACGCCACCAGTGTGGCGAACCGCCGAACGGCCCTGCAGCAGCAGGTCTGCGGCGGCACCCGGCCGCCCGGCGTGCTGGCCTACGACGGTGACGAGGTGGCCGGCTGGTGCCAGATCGGGCCGAAGGACTCCTTCGCCCGGTTGGCCACGGCGCAGGTCTCGACGCCGCCGACCGGTCAATCGGATCCTGCGGGCCTGTGGTCCATCACCTGCTTCGTGGTGCCGGTGCCGTGGCGCGGCAAGGGCGTGGCCGGCGCACTGCTGACCGGCGCGGTGGACCACGCCCGGACGTTCGGCGCCACGGCGGTGGAGGGCTATCCGGTCGACACCGATGGTGAGCGACGCAGTTCCAGTTCGCTGTACCACGGGACGGTGACGATGTTCACGGCGGCCGGGTTCGATCTGGTGCGCCGGCCGTCGGCTTCCCGAGCGGTGATGCGGCTCTCGCTGGGCGAACCCGACCCTGATCCCGACGATGGCACCGGCAGGTAGCAGGCGCCCGGCGTGACACCGACCGCGGGCGTCAGCCGCCAGGTGGCCCATGGGCCGGCGGGACCGGCGTCAGTAGCCGACCCAGTCGGTGCCGAACCACCGCCGCGCGCGGGTGCTGCCGAAGCCTGCCTTGTCCCGCAGCAGCAGCGCTGACGGTTCGTCGAAGCTGCCGGTCGGCCGTTCGCCACTGCGGAAGGTCACCTCGACGCGCCCGACGCTGTGCTGCCCGAACTCGATGTAGCACACGCCGGTCCCGTCGTAGGTGGACGTCGTGCTGCGGTTGCGGTGACGGGCGATCAGGTGATCTGCCACCACACCGGCCTGGCGCTCGGAGAACACACCCGCCTTCGGCGTTCCGACGCTGGTCACGTCGCCGACCGCGTACACGTCGGGAAAGCGCG
>JBIQML010000134.1:0-9568 GCA_044463405.1 Nakamurella lactea
GCCCTGCACGAACCGCAACATCATCCCGCCGGTGTCGCCACGCAGCAGGCCGTATCGCGCCCTCGGCGGGGCCCGGTCAGGAACGGGTGACTACTGCGACGCCGTCAGCAGATCCGTCGGTCCGGCTGCCGGCTCGCCGACCGATGCGGGCCGCGCGTCGGTCGCCGGCCCGGCCGCCAGCGCCCGGGCCAGATCCGCGCGCAGGTCGTCCACACCCTCCAGCCCGATGGACAGCCGCACGATCCCGGCGCCGGGCCGCGCGTCCGGCGGCACCGGCCGGTGGGTCAGCGACGCCGGGTGCTGGATCAGGGAGTCGACGCCGCCCAGCGAGACCGCGTGGGTGAACAGCCGCACGGCACCGGCCAGCCGCGAGGCCGCGGCGAAACCGCCCGCCAGTTCGATCGAGACCATCGCCCCGGGCCCGCGCAGCTGACGGCCGACCAGGCCCGCCGGGTCGCAGGCGGGCAGACCCGGGTAGAACACCCGGTGAACCTCCGGCCGGGTCACCAGCCACCCGGCGAGCTCACGTGCGGTCGCCTGCTGGGCGCGGAGCCGGACCGGCAGCGTGGCCAGCCCCCGGTGCAGCAGGTATCCGGCCAGCGGGTGCAGCAGGCCGCCGGTGATCGCCCGCACCCGGCGCAGCGCCTCGGCCCAGCGCCGCGATGTCGCCACCACCCCGCCGACCACGTCACCGTGACCACCCAGGTACTTGGTCGCCGAGTGCAGCACCAGGTCGGCCCCGCACGCCGCGGGGTTCTGCAGCACCGGGGTGGCAAACGTGTTGTCCACCAGGAGCGGTCGCCCGGCCGACGCCGCCGCCACCGCCCGGATGTCGACCAGTTCCAGCGTCGGGTTCGCCGGCGTCTCCACCACCACCAGGCAGGTGTCCGGCCGGACGGCGTCGGCGACCTCGTCGGGCCCGCAGTAGGTGACGTCCACATCCAGCAGACCGGAGCCGAGCAGGTGGTCGGTGCCGCCGTAGAGGGGCCGCACGGCGACCACGTGCCTGCCCCCGGTCTCGGCCTTGAGCGCCTGGACGGTGGCCGTCACCGCCGCCATGCCGGAGGCGAACGCGACGGCCTCCTCGGTGCCCTCCAGCGCCGCCAGTCCCGCCTCGAACCGCGCCACCGTGGGGTTCCACAGCCGCGCGTACACCGCCCCACCGTCGGTCGGGTGGCCGCCGGATGCCATGGCCTCGTAGGACAGCCCACCGCTCTCCACGTCGGGCAAGGGGTTGGTGGTGGACAGGTCGATCGGCGGGGCGTGCACTCCCAGCGCCGCGAGGTCGTCCCGGCCTGCGTGCACCGCCAGCGAATCGAAGCTCCGGAGAATGGCGGTCATGGCACCATCATGGCAGGATCCGTGGCAATCCAACCAACGAACCGAAGCCTCCTTGCCATTACGTGGAGGGCGTCGCAGGAACTGCGGAGAAGGAGGGTGTTGCCGTGCCGTCGTCGAAGAATCCACCGACCCCGGACGACCTGGACGACATCGACCGTGCGCTGCTGGCGGCGCTGGTCGCCGACGGCCGGATGACCAATGCCGCGCTGGCCGCCCGGGTCGGGATCGCCGAGTCCACCTGCCTGGCCAGGGTGCGCGCGCTGCGCCGGTCCGGCGTCATCACCGGCATCCACGCCCAGGTCGATCCGGCGGCGCTCGGACTGCCCATCCAGGCCGTGATCAAGGTGCGGCTGTCCAGCCACAGCCCCCACCAGGTGCTGCGCTTCCACGACCGGCTGGCCACCATCCCCGGCGTGCTGACCGCCTTCCACGTGGCCGGCGGCGATGACTACCTGCTGCACGTCGCGGTGGCCAACCCGGAGGCGCTGCGGTCGTTCATCCTGGAGAACCTGACCGTGCAGCCCGGTGTCTCGCAGACGGAGACCCAGCTGGTGTTCGAGGTGATGACCGGGGCGGGCGTGCTCCCGTAGCTGACCCCAGCCGGGTGCGATCCCGCGGGATCCGGCATGCTCGCGGCACGGTCACGTCACCGGCGGAGAGGAACAGCGATGGAACCCGACGAGCACACCGGCCCGGATGCCACGGAGTACGCCGACAGGCTGGCCCGGGTCCGAGAGCGCATGGCGGCACGGTCGCTGAGCGCCCTGGTCGTCACCGACCCGGCGAACCTGTACTACCTCTGCGGATACAACGCCTGGTCGTTCTACACGCCGCAGTGCCTGCTCGTTCCGGCGGACGGCGAGATCAGGCTGATCGCCCGCGCCATGGACGCCGCCGGCGCCACGAACACCTGCGTGCTACCGGAATCCCAGATAGACGGCTACCCGGAGACCCTGGTGCACCGGCCCGACGCCCACCCGTTCGACTGGATCGCCCGGCGCGGCCTGGAAACCGGTGCGCTGACGGACGGTTCCGACGCGCGGATCGCCGTCGAGGGCGACTCGCACTTCTTCTCCGCGCGCGGATACCTCGCCCTCGCCGCGGGGCTGCCCCACGCCGAGGTCATCGACAGCGGGGAGCTGGTCAACTGGGTCCGGGTGGTCAAATCCCCCTACGAGCAGCAGCTGCTGCGGATCGCCGGGACGATCACCACGCGGGTGATGACCACGGCACTGGACGCGATCGCCCCGGGCCGCCGGCAGTGCGACGCCGCGGCGGAGATCATGCGGGCGCAGGCGGCCGGAACCGACACCCACGGCGGCGACTACGCCGCGTTCGTGCCGATGCTGCCCACCGGCGCCAGCGCCGGCACCCCGCACCTGACCTGGACGGACCGGCCGTTCGTCGAGGGCGAGGCGACCATCATCGAGCTCGCCGGGGTGTTCCGGCGCTACCACGTGCCGCTCGCCCGCACGGTGATGCTCGGCGCCCCGGAGCCGCGGCTGGCCGGCCTGGCGAGCACCGTCACCGACGCGATGGCGGCCACCCTGAACGCGCTGCGGCCGGGCGCCACCGCGCGCGACTCGCACGAGGCGTTCACCGCCGTGATCGCCAAGCAGGGGCTGAGCAAGGAGTCCCGGATCGGCTACTCCATCGGTATCGGCTACCCGCCGGACTGGGGCGAGCGCACCATCAGCCTGCGCGCCGACGACGACACCGTGCTGCAGGCGGGCATGGCCTTCCACGTGATCCTGGGCATGTGGATGGACGGCTGGGGGTACGAACTGTCCGAGCCGGTACTGCTGACCGATGCCGGTGCGGAACGGCTGACGGACCTGCCGCAGCGGCTGACGGTCAAGCCGTAGCGCAGCCCGAGGCGAGCGGGTCGCGGATGCCCGCCGGTTTCGCGCCACGGTCGGGGCGGGCAGACTGCACCCATGGCTGACTTCGATGTGATCGTCATAGGCGCGGGACCGGTGGGCGAGAACGTGGCCGACTACGCGCACCAGGGCGGGCTGTCGGTGGCGGTGGTGGAATCCGAACTGGTCGGCGGCGACTGCTCGTACTGGGCCTGCATTCCCAGCAAGGCGCTGCTGCGACCGGTGCTCGCGGTGGCGGCGGCCGGCAGGGTGGACGGGGCGCGGCAGGCGGTGACGGGGCCTCCCGACGCCGCCGCCACGCTGGCCCGGCGGGACTACTTCGTCTCCGACTACGACGACGCCGGCCAGGTGTCGTGGCTGGAGGGCGCCGGCATCACGCTGGTGCGTGGCCACGGCCGGCTGGCCGGGGAGCGCCGGGTGATCGTCACCCGGCCCGACGGGAACTCCGGCGGTGACAGCGACTTGGGTGGTCACGGGAGCTCCGGCGGTGACGGGAATTCCGGCGAGACCGTCGAGCTGACCGCCCGGCACGCCGTCGCGGTCTGTACCGGGTCGACGGCGGCGCTGCCGCCGATCGACGGCCTGGCCGACGCGCGGGCCTGGACCAGCCGCGAGGTCACCGGGATGAGGAGCGTCCCGCGCCGGCTGGCGGTGATCGGCGGAGGGGTGGTCGCCTGCGAGATGGCCACCGCCGTCGCCGGTCTCGGCGCGGAGCAGGTCACCGTGCTGGTGCGCGGCGATCGGATCCTGGAGCGCGCGGAGCCGTTCGCCGGCGAGCTGGTGCTCGCCGGGTTGCGGGACCGCGGCGTCGACGTCCGGCTGGGCACCAGCGCGACCAGGGTCGGCCGCGGCTCCGGCGACTCCCCCGATGCCCCTGCCCCGGTGACCCTCGAGCTGGATGGCGGCGGGACCCTGGAGGCCGACGAGGTTCTGGTGGCGGCCGGACGGCGGCCCGGCACCGCCGACCTGGGGATGGAGTCCGTCGGGCTGCGGCCGGGTGAGCCGCTGACGACCGACGCCGGGCTGGCCGTGCAGGGTGTCGGCGGGGACTGGCTGTTCGCCGCCGGGGACGTGACCGGCGAGGTGCTGCTGACCCACCAGGGCAAGTACCAGGCCCGGCTGCTGGGCGACCGGCTGGCGGCGCAGGCCCGGGGCGAGCAGCCCGACCTGTCCCGCTGGGGACGGCACACCCCCACCGCCGACGACGCCGCGGTACCCCAGGTGATCTTCACCGATCCCGAGGTGGCGTGCGTGGGCCTGACCCAGCAGCAGGCCGACGAGCGTGGCCTGCACACCAGGATGGTCGGCTACGACCTCGGGAACATCGGCGGCGCGGCGCTGCAGGCCGACGGCTACACCGGGCGGGCGTCGATGCTGGTGGACACCGACCGGGAGGTACTGCTGGGCGTGACGTTCGTCGGCCAGGACGTCGCCGACCTGCTGCACTCGGCGACGATCGCCGTCGTCGGCGAGGTCCCGCTGTCCCGGCTGTGGCACGCGGTACCGTCCTTCCCGACCATCAGCGAGATCTGGCTGCGGCTGCTGGAGGAGTGGCGCAAGCCCTGACGCGAGGGCCCATCCCAGCCGGGTCGGGGATGTCCCGATGCGCTATGGGGCGTGGTGGGACCCCAGACTCGAAACCGGCCGGATCAGCGTCACCGCCAGCACGGCACCCACCAACGCCACCACGGCCGCGACCAGCATCGCCGCATGCACACCCGCCGTGAAGGCCGTCGGAGTCGCACCCGCGCCGGTCGGCAGGAACGAGCCGAGCACCGCCACACCGAACACACCGCCGACCAGCCGGGCCGTCAGGTTGGTCGACGACGCCATACCCGCCCGTTCCGGCGGAACCGCGCCGAGCGCGGCCGCGGCCATCGGCGTGGACAGCAGCCCGTAGCCCAGCCCGATCACGGCGAACGGCACCACCACCGCGTCCCACCCCGCCGACGGCCCGACGCGCAGCGCCAGCAACGAGCCGACGGCCAAGAACGCCGCACCGGCCGCCATCGGTGCCCGGTGCCCGACGCGCGGCGTCACCCGTCCGATCAGCGGCCCGACCAGCACGAAGACCACCGTCAGCGGCAGGAATCGCAAGCCCGCCATCAACGCCGAAAGCCCTTGGGACTGCTGGAAGAACAGCGAGAACACGAACAGCGTGCCGATGGTGACGAAGCCCATCACCAAGCCGTTCGCGTTGACCGACGCGTAGTCCCCGCGACGGAACAGGCCCACGCGCAGCACCGGGTCCTCCCGGCGGGACTCGGCCACGACGAACGCCGCCGCGGAAACCACGCCGGCAACCAGCAGCACCACCGGTATCGCGGCGCCGAATCCGGACCGGCCGCCCTCGATCGCGCCGCCCGCCAGCAGCGCCAGCGCGACCGACCCGAGGATCTGGCCGGGAACGTCCAGCCGGCCCGATCGCGGGCCGCCGGTCTCCGGTACCGCGAACGCCGTCAACACCACGATCGCGATCACCACGGGGACGTTGATGGCGAACACCGCCCGCCATCCGAACGCCGCGACCAGCGCACCGCCCAGCAGCGGGCCGATCACCAGGGAGCTTCCCGCGGCGCTGGCCCAGATCCCCACGGCCTGCGCGCGACGCCGTGGTTCGGTGAACGTGTGGGTCAGGATCGCCAGCGTGGCGGGCAGTTCCAGCGCCGCACCGATCCCCTGCAGCACCCGGGACGCCACCAGCAACCCCACCGACGGCGCCGCCGCACACAGCGCCGAGCCGACCGCGAACAGGCCCAGCCCGGCCAGGTACGCCCTGCGGTGCCCGCCGCGATCGCCGATCCGCCCGCCGATCAGCAGCAGCGAGGCCACCGCCAGGTTGTAACCGTCCACCACCCACTGCAGCGCCGTCACCGACGCGCCGGTCGACGAACCGATGTCCGGCAGCGCGACGTTCACGATCGTCAGGTCCAGTTGCAGCAGGAACTGGCCCAGCGACACGGCGAGCAGCACCGGGCCGGGCCGGACGGTGCGGGCGCGAGACGACGAGGTGGCCACAGGGACCACCCTGCCCCCGAATCGCTTCGGCGCACGACGAAATGTCCTCGCGCTAGCATCGGGCCCGTGCAGGGAGAGGTGGACATCTCGGTTCCGGCGGGCCTGCTGGCCGACCCGGCCCGGGCGAAGCTGATGACGGCGCTGACCGACGGCCGCGCCCTGCCGGCCAGCGTGCTGGCCGCCGAGGCGGGAGTGGCACCGTCCACCGCATCGGAGCACCTGGCCAAGCTACGCTCCGCCGGCATGCTCGAGGTGCGCGTGCAGGGCCGTCACCGCTACTACCGGATCGCCGATCCCCGCGTGGTCCGGGCGATCGAGACGCTGGCACAGCTCGCGCCCACGACCGCGGTGCGGTCGCTGCGCCAGGGCACCAGGGCGAGCGCGCTTCGTCGGTCCCGGCTGTGCTACGACCACGTCGCCGGCCGGCTGGGGGTCGCGCTGATGGAGGCGCTGATCGGCACCGGCGCGATCGACGGCGGTGACGGGAAGCACCACCCGGACCGCACTCCGACCGACCGGCTGTCGGCGCCGGGCCATGACGTCGACTACCGGCTCACCGGTCACGGCGCCGCGCTGGTGACGGGATTCGGCATCGACCTCGATGCGCTGTTCGCCCGCCGCCGGCCGCTGATCCGCTACTGCCTGGACTGGACCGAGCAGGCCCATCACCTGGCCGGCTCCCTCGGCGCGGCACTGACCACCCGGATGACCGAACTCGGCTGGCTGCAACCACTGTCGATCCCCCGCGCGCTGCGGCTGACGCCGGAGGGCCGCGCCGGGCTGATCGAGCGCTTCGGGGTGCGGTGGGATGCCTGAACGCGAGGACCCGTGGCAGCGGCTACGCCGGGACCTGTCCCGGCTGATGCGTCAGGACCCGCCCGCGCTGCAGATGTTCCCCGATCCCTCGAGCGAGCACGAGGAGCCTCCGGTGGCGATCTGCCTGGCACCGCACGCCGAGCGGGTCGCCGCCGACTTGCACGCGGCCTACGGCGATTTCGTCGACCTGCGGCTCGGCGCGCTGCGGTATCCCGCGGACCCGGACGGCGAACCGCTCCCGCAGCCGGATGCCCTGCCCGCGGCAGACCCGGACGAGATCGGCATCGCCCTGCAGGCACCGTCGGCGGTCCGCAGCGGGCATACCGTCACCCGTCCGCTGCTGCTGACCAACCGGTCGGACCGGCCGCTCACGCTGCACACCAACGGTCGGCTCACCGCCCGCATCGTCGATCCCGCCACCGGCACGACCGTCGGCGGATTCTCCGGGATGCAGAACCTTCCGCTGGTCCTCGTCACCGCCGAACCCGGTGCCACCGTCACCGTCCCGCTGGTGATCGGAACGGCCAGCTACCAACCGCAGCTGGGCAACCGAGTCCCCGCCGGCGAATGGCAGTTGACCGCGGAACTGCGCCTGGCTGACGGGCGGCGCGTGCAGACACCCGGGCTGCCGGTCACCATCACCGACTGACCCGGCACGATGGGTGGAGACGAGGGGAGGTCATCGACGCGATGCAGCGGATTCCAGCGGGCGAGGCAGCGACATCGTCGATGCGCGAACCGATGACGGCGGCCGGCGGGGGATCCCTGCCCGCACCGGTCGGGACGACACCGTGACGGGAGCCGGCGACGGGGGCGAATTCGCCGGCACCGTCACGCTGATCACCGGCAGCTCCCGCGGGATCGGGCGCGCGCTGGCGGTCTCGCTGGCCCGGCGGGGCGGCACCGTGGTGATCAACTACAAGAAGAGTGCCGCGCTGGCCGACCAGGTGCTCGGGCAGGTGCGGGCGGCCGGGGGGCAGGGCACGACGGTGCGGGCCGACGTGGAGCGGCCCGCGGACGTCGACGCGCTGTTCGACGCCGTATCGCAGCGGTACGGCCGGCTGGACCACTTCGTGTGCAACGCCGCGGCCAGTTCGTTCAAGCCGATCCGGGACCTGCGGACGCACCACCTGGACCGGTCGTTCGCCATGAACGTGCGCGCCTTCGTGCTCGGCGCCCAGCGGGCGGTGGACCTGATGAACCGCGGCGGACGCATCGTGGCGCTGTCCAGCTACGGCAGCGCCCGGGCGTATCCCACCTACGCCAATCTGGGATCGGCGAAGGCCGCCGTGGAGGCCTGGGTTCGGTACATGGCCGTGGAGTTCGCGCCGCTGGACGTCAACGTCAACGCGGTGAACGGCGGGATCATCGACACCGACTCCGCCGCCTACTTCTACCAGGTCCCCGGCATGCCCCCGGTGTCCGACGTGCTGGCCAAGATCCCCAAGGGCCGGATGGGCACGGTGGACGAGGTGGCCGGCGTGGTGCTGTTCCTGCTGTCCTCCGCATCGGAGTACATCACCGGACAGACCGTGGTGGTGGATGGCGGATTGTCCATCGTCGCGCCACCGTTCCATTCCGACGCCGCGCCCCCACTGCGGCTACCGACGCGGCGGCCCGACTCCGCGCGGGACACCTGAGCGATCCGGTCGATCCGCGGGGTGCACCGTGCGCCGGCCTGATGAGTCCGGGCGCCTGCCGCACCGTGAGCCCCGACGGGGCGATCCGTTCAGCCCTCGTCGATCTCGGAGATGAAGATGGTCGCCCCACCGCTGGCGAAGTTCGGCACGTCCGCGGTGGCCGCCCGGCCCTGCTCGGAGCCGAACACCTGCTGCAACTGCTCGACGCTGTCGAACCATGCGGTGAACATCCGGTAGAAGGCAGGTTCACCGCCATCCGGTGACGACACGCCCCTGGCCGCCTCGTGCCGGCCGAGGCCGGGCATCGCATCGACCAGTGGCATGTGGTGTTCGGCGTAGTAGCGCTCGAACGCCTCCGGATCCTCCGGCTTCCCGTACAGCACCGTGAGCGTGACCATGGCGGCCTCCCATCGTGACCGGTGTGCCTGTCGCACGGTAACCCCGAGCGGCGCGCCGCGCGCGCCGACCGCCGGGACCGTCGGGGACAGGACGTCGCCGGCGGATCCGCGCCCGACAGACCCGCCGGGCTGCGGTCCGCGAGAGGGCTACTCCGGCAGGGACCGGATCAGCAGTTCACCGTCCGGGGCGAAGCCGGCGCGCCGGTCCTGTCAGGCGAGCCACATCGCGGGCACGGTGGCCAGCAGCGCGCCCCCGAGGCAGCAGTAGAACACCCGCCATCGTCGTGGGGTGTGCAACAGCCGGGCAAGCCGATGTCCGAAGAGGAACCAGGTGGTGAGCGCGGCCGCCCCGCCGGCCAGGAAGGCGATCCCCCCGGCCAGTGCGAGCCGGTGCGGATCGGGGATCCGGGAGCTGAAGGCGGCGGCAGTGCTCAGGGCGGCGGCCCAGGTCTTCGGATTCGTCAGGCTGATCCCC
>JBIQML010000135.1:0-2956 GCA_044463405.1 Nakamurella lactea
CTAGGACTCCCAAGGCGGGTGAGATCCGGCACTCCCCGGGGCGCGTCCCACCCGGGTATCCGGCCGCCGCTCGTTAGGCTGGTCGGCGGGTGTGCGACGATCGCAGGCGGACATCTTGAACGATTCACCTGACGGTGACTGCTCATGGAGGGACGGCGCCGGTGGCGGCCATTGAACTGATCGGAGCACGCGAGATCCTGGACTCCCGTGGCAACCCCACGGTCGAGGTCGAAGTGGCGCTGGAGGACGGCTCGCTGGCACGCGCCGCGGTGCCGTCGGGCGCCTCCACCGGCGAGCACGAGGCCGTCGAACTGCGCGACGGCGACCCGGAGCGCTACGGCGGCAAGGGCGTGCAGAACGCCGTCGAGGCCGTGCTGGACGAGATCGGGCCGGTCCTGATCGGCTACGACGCCACCGAGCAGCGGGTCATCGACGCCAAGCTGATCGAGGTGGACGGCACGCCGGACAAGTCCCGGCTGGGCGCCAACGCCATCCTGGGCGTCTCGCTGGCGGTGGCCCGCGCCGCCGCCGAGTCCGCCGACCTGGACCTGTTCCGCTACCTGGGCGGCCCGAACGCGCACATCCTGCCGGTGCCGATGATGAACATCCTCAACGGCGGCGCGCACGCCGACAACGCGGTGGACGTGCAGGAGTTCATGATCGCGCCGATCGGGGCCCCGACCTTCCGGGAGGCGCTGCGCTGGGGCGCGGAGACCTACCACGCGCTCAAGAGCGTGCTCAAGCAGCGGGGCCTGGCCACCGGATTGGGCGACGAGGGCGGTTTCGCTCCCGACCTGGCCTCCAACCGGGCGGCGGTCGACCTGATCATGGAGGCGACCGGCAAGGCCGGCTACACCCCCGGTACGGACATCGCGCTGGCCCTGGACGCCGCCGCCACCGAGTTCTACTCCGATGGTTCGTACCGGTTCGAGGGCGCGTCCAAGACCGCCGCCCAGATGACCGACTACTACGCCGACCTGGTCGCCAACTACCCGATCGTCTCCCTCGAGGACCCGCTGGCCGAGGACGACTGGGACGGCTGGATCGCGCTGACCGCCCGGGTGGGCGAGCAGGTCCAGGTGGTGGGCGACGACCTGTTCGTCACCAACCCGGACCGGATCGAGGAAGGCATCGCCCGCGGCGCCGCCAACGCGCTGCTGGTGAAGGTCAACCAGATCGGCACGCTGTCCGAGACGCTGGACGCGGTGGCGCTGGCGCACCACGCCGGCTTCCGCTGCATGATGAGCCACCGGTCCGGCGAGACCGAGGACACCACCATCTCCGACCTGGCGGTGGCCACCGGCTGCGGGCAGATGAAGACCGGCGCCCCGGCCAGGTCCGAGCGGGTGGCCAAGTACAACCAGTTGCTGCGCATCGAGGAGAACCTCGGTGACGCCGCCCAGTACCTGGGCGAGCTGGCCTTCCCGAGGTTCACGGCGGGGCAGCAGGGGTGACGGCGGCGGGCGGGCACCCCCGGGTGCTGCAGCGCGGGTGGCGCCGATGACGTCGTCCGGACGCCGCAGCACGGGTCCCGCGGGCCGCCGATCGGGTGGTCCGCAGCGCCGCTCCGCCCGGTCCGGGGCCACCCGGCGCGCCATGTCGGCGACCCGGCAGCCGTCCCGGCCCGGCGTCGCGAGGCCCGTCACCGGTCGCCCGGCCAACGCGCCGGCCGCGTCGACCGGTTCGCCGCGCCGGGTCGGCCGCGCGGCGGCGCCACAGGCCGGCCGCCGACGCCGGACCGCGGCCCTGGTGCTGTCCCCGCTGGCCCGGCAGATCGCCGCGCTCGGCCTGGCGTTCTGCGCCGTCGCGCTGTCGCTGGCCTACCCGCTGCGGCACTACCTGCAGCAGCAGGCCGCCGAGCAGGCTGCGGTGGCCGAGCAGCACCAGCTCGAGGAGCAGATCGCCGACCTGAAGGCCCAGCAGGCGGCGCTGAAGGACCCGGCGTACATCAAGGCCGAGGCCAAGCGCCGGCTGCAGTACGTCACGCCGGGCGACACCGTCTATGTGGTGAAGGTGCCCGAGACCACGTCACCGACGGCGCCGCCGGCCGACCCGAACGAGCAGTACTCCGGTTCGGACGGCAGCGCCGGCGCGGTGGGCGATGCATCGGCCGGTGACGGTGGATCCGGCCCGCCCGTTGACGGGTCGGGCGGCGAGCCCTGGTATGCCTCGATGTGGGACACCCTGAACGGCAGCGGCGACGCCGCGCTCGCGCCCGCGAAGTGAGCGACGCCGAAGCGGGCGAGGCCCGTGGCCACGAGGTGGCAGGGCCGGCTCACGGAGCGCGGAGCGAACGATCGGGCACGGTGAGCGACGCCGGAGCGGGCGAGGTCCGGGGCCACGAGGTGGCAGGGCCGGCTCGCGGAGCGCGGAGCGAACGATCGGAGTCCGTGCCCGCGTTCGGTGATCCCGTGTCGCTGACCCCGTTCACCCCCGCGGACGCCGATGCCTTCCAGCGGGAGATGGGCCGGCCCGCGCGGGGGGTGCTGGCGGTCGCCTACCGGTGCGCGCACGGCATTCCGGCGGTGCTGCAGACCGCGCCGCGGCTGCCGGACGGCACGCCGTTCCCGACCATGTTCTACCTGTGTTGCTCCACCCTGAACGCGGCGATCAGCCGGATGGAGTCCGGCGGCCTGATGCGGGAGATGACCGAGCGACTGGCGCAGGATCCCGACCTGGCCGCCGCCTACCGGCGCGCGCACCGGGCGTACCTGGCGGCCCGCAACGCGGTGGACGACCTGGGCATCGACGCCAGCGCCGGGGGCATGCCGGATCGGGTCAAGTGCCTGCACGCGCTGGCCGCGCACGCGCTGGCCACCGGGCGGGGCGTGAATCCGCTGGGGGACTGGGCCGTCGACGCGCTGGGGGCGTACACCCGCGGCGAGCCGCCCTGCGCCCGGCTGGAATAGCCGGCACCTGCAGGCCCTCGATTTCCTGATCGAGCACCAGGTTTGCG
>JBIQML010000135.1:3056-9562 GCA_044463405.1 Nakamurella lactea
ATCCGAGCACCTGAGATTCCTGGTGCTCGCCGTGGAAGGCGGGTGCTCGATCAGCAGGCCGTGGGCGCCGGGCCGGGCCTCGATCAGCAGACCGACGGGGCCGGGCCGGGCCTCGATTTCCCGATCGAGCACCAGGTTTGCGATCCGAGCACCTGAGATTCCTGGTGCTCGCCGTGGAAGGCGGGTGCTCGATCAGCGGGCCGCGGGCGCCGGGCCGGGCCTCGATCAGCAGGCCGCGGGCGCCGGGCCGGGCCTCGATCAGCAGGCCGCGGGCGCCGTCACCCAGCGATGAACCGGCGCACCCGCTCGCCGACCCGGAACATGGCCGCCAGCACGCCATCCCGGTCGACGTCGTCGAAGGTCGCCAGCGCCGCGTAGGCCACCGTGCCCCGCGGCCCCGAGGCCAGCCCCACATCCGCCCGGACACCGGTGCTGGTGCCGGTCTTGTGCGCCAGCGTCATGCCGCGGTCGATCTCGGTGTGCGCCAGCGGATCCAGACCCAGGGCGCCGGCCACCATCGAGGTGTCGGTGTCCAGCGCCAGCCAATCCAGCACCTGCCTGGACACCGCCTTGGAGCGCACCTGGCCGCGGTGCAGCGCGAGCATCAGCCCGGACAGTTCCGCGGCCGTGCCCACCGACAGGGCAGGCGGGTCGGACGGCCGGCGCACGTCCCGGACCCGGTCCAGCAGGGCGGTGTGCTCCAGGCCGACGGTGCGGCCGCGTTCCGTCACCGCCGTCAACCCCACCCGCCGCAGCAGCACGTTCGTTGCCAGGTTGTCGCTGACCGCGCCGACCAGCGCGGCCAGATCCGCCGCCGGCAGGGTGTCGGCGCGCAGGTGCTGCCAGAGCCCGGAGTCGGCGATCTCGTCCTCGGCCGTGCGGGTGAGCGGCTCGTCCCGGGACAGCCGGCCGTCGACGAAGCGCACCGCGATCTCCGCCAGCAGCACGATCTTGCCGATGGAGGCGGTGGCGTGCACCCGGTCGGCGTCCTCGTCGGCCAGCACGGCCCCGCCGTCCCCGTCCCGCAGGCTCACCGACACGATCGGGGCGCCGGGTCGGGGTCGGGGCAGCGCGATGGTCACGCCGGTGAGCCTACGCGGGCCGTCCCGCCTGATTGATCATGACGAACCCTGGCCCCGTTTGTCGCGTTGCTCCCGGTTCTGGTCGCCGCCATCCCCGCGATCGACACCGGGGTCGACCCCGAACCGATCAGGGCCGATTCGCGGACCCGGTCGGCGGGGCCGTTGCCGCTGCCCGAACGACGACCCCGAGTTGTCCTCCGGCGATCGGGTATGCCACCGTCATCACAGCTGGCGCCGAGCGGGCTCCACTACCGTGGCGTCCGCCGACCCGACACCCGCAAAGGACGTCTCGATGCCCAAGCTCAAGCCCAAGGAGAAGGCGTACTACGCGCACTTCACCACGGCGGCGCACGCGGCGGCCTCCGCGGCGGAGGTGGTCGGCAGGCTGGCGCGCAAGCCCGACGAGCGGGCGGCCGCCGCCGAGCAGCTGGGCTCCCTGGCCCAACTGGCCGACACCGAGTACCAGTCGGTGCTCAGCGCGCTACATGCGAGCTTCGTCACACCCTTCGAACGCACCGAGATCCAGGCCCTGGCCCGCGCGCTCGCCACGGCCGTGCGGCACCTCGAGGCCGCGGGCGCCCTGGTGCACTTGCTGGACCCACCCGACCTACCGGGAGAGTTCAAGGCGGTGACGAAGCTGCTGGAGAGTGCCGCCCAGGCGACCGAGGAGGCCGTCGGCAAGCTCCGCAAGCTCAAGGGCATCAAGCACTACCACGCAGACGTTCGCGGGCTGGCCGCCGAGGCCGAGTTCCAGCGCCGGCTGCTGCTCGTCCGGCTGACCGGCGGGGAGGTGGACCCGCTGGATGCGGTGGAGATCCGCGCGGTCTCCGACGAGCTGAACTCCGCGGTCGCCGCGTTCGTCGACGTGGCCGAGATCGTGGAAACCGTTCTGATCACCGAGGGCTGATCGTCGCCATGACGGCGCTGGTAATCACGGTTGCGCTCGCCCTGATCTTCACCTTCACCAACGGCTTCCACGACGCGGCCAATGCGATCGCGGTATCGGTCGCGACCCGGGCCCTGCGGCTGGGGCTCGCGCTCGGCATCGCGGCCGTCGGCAACCTGATCGGCTCGTTCTTCGGCGCGAAGGTCGCGGCCACCATGGGCGCCGGCATCATCTCGCTGCCGCAGGACAGCGGTGTGATGCTGGTGGTTGGTGCCTCGCTGGTCGGCGCGATCGTCTGGAACCTGATCACCTGGCGGTTCGGCCTGCCCTCGTCGTCCTCGCACGCGCTGATCGGCGGCATGGTCGGAGCGGCACTGCCGGTGGGCGTCACGGTGCTGTGGGGCGGCGTCATCGACAAGGTGCTGATCCCGATGGTGGCCTCGCCGCTGGCAGGCTTCGTGCTCGGCTACCTCGTGATGCTGATCGTGATGTGGCTCTTCCGCAGGATGTCGCCGACGAGGGTGCGGCGCGGCTTCCGGCATGCCCAGGTCGTCTCGGCCACCGCCATGGCGTTCGGGCACGGCATGCAGGACACCGCCAAGACGATGGGCGTCGTGGTGCTGGCGCTCAACGTGGCGGGCGTGCACTCCGGCCAGGAGATCCCGCTGTGGGTGTACCTGACGTGCGCGCTGACGATGTCGGCCGGCACCGCCATCGGCGGGGTCCGCATCATGAAGACGCTGGGCACCAAGGTCACGGCGCTGGACCCGCCGCAGGGATTCGCCGCGGAGGCCACCGGCTCGGCGGTGCTGTACGGCGCGTCCATCGGGCTCGGCGCCCCGATCTCCACCACGCACGTGATCTCCTCGGCGATCATGGGCGTCGGCGCGACTCGGAGGCTGCGGGCGGTGAACTGGAAGGTCGCCTCCAACATCGTGAAGGCGTGGGTGTACACGTTCCCCGGTGCCGGCCTGATCGCCGCCGGGTGCTGCGCCCTGGGGTCACTGATCTGGTGACCGGGTGCATGCGGTGACGGGCACACGGTGACGGGCCCACGGTGTCGGCTGCGTGTGCGGTGTCGGCCGCGCGTGCGGTGACCGGCGCGTGTGCGGTGACGGCGCTGCCGCCGGCTCAGGTCTGACCCTGCAACGCCGGTGTCGCCCTGCGCTGCCGCATGCCAGCGACCTTGTTCGGGCGCGGCGGCAGCGGAGGCGGGTTCTGCCCCTGCTGAGCGCCGTTCTGCCGGGGGGCGGGCGCCGGCTGACCACCCTGCTGCCCGCCCTGACCGCCCACCTGACCGCCCTGACCGCCCACCTGCCCACTCTGCAGCGCCGCGTCCACGGCGGCGTTGGCCCGCCGGACCTGGCCGGTGACCCGCGCCACCAGCCCCCGGTCGACCTGGGCGAGATGCGGCTGGACGGTGGTCCACCTCTTGTTCAGGTCGTCCCGTGCCCTCTTCAGGGCCTCGCCGTCGCCCGGCTCCAGGTGGCCGATGAGCGCCCTGGCGTGCTGCTCCAGACCCACGGACATCACGATGCAGGACGCCAGCAGGTCGCGGTAGGTGCTGGCCGTGGGGCCGGCGATCTGCGCCGTGCGGGTGTCCTGCAGATCCTTCGTGGCCGTGGCGTTGAGCCCGCCGCCGTAGGCGACCAGCGGTCGCAGTTGCGGCGCGAGACCCTGGTTGAGGTTGCCGCCGCCGCCCTCCAGCGTGCCGGGCGGTGCGGCGCCGAGCACCTGAATCAGCACCCGCTTGCCCTGGTAGAACGCCTGGACGCGCTGCAGCGCCTGAGCGGAGTGGCTGCCTGCCAGCCACACCTGCGTGACGTCGTTGAGCATGTCGATGCCGCCGAAGACCTGGAACTCCAGCTTCAGGCCCATGCCCGCCAGCGGCGCCTTGGTCCGCACGGCGTTGACCACGTTGTCGACCACCGCCAGATCCTGGACCGACCTCAGCCAGGTGCGGCCCTTGCCCTCGCCGCACAGGTCGTGCAGGGCCAGCAGCGGGTTGCGCCTGGGCTCGCCGTGGTCGCCGGCGGTGAACACGATGCGGCTGCCGAACTTGGCGCGGTCCAGCACGAAGTGCAGGTCCCCGTAGTAGTTGGTGCCGAAGCCCGCGGCGGTGTCGCTGCCCTTGACGGTGTCCCAGGTGATGTTGCCGGCGCCGAAGCTGGCCATCTCGCCCGACGACAGGCCCTGCAGGCCCGTCATCAACTGGTCCTTCCAGTGCCGGAACCGCAGGTAGCTCTGGCCGCGCGCGGACGCCCCCAGATTGCTGTCGTCCCAGGTTGGGAGGTGCTCGATCGTCTGGGTGGTGGTCTTGTTGAACAGGTCCTGCAGCTTGGTGGTGTCCTTGGCGGACACCGCCGGTGCGAACATCTGCCTGGGGGTCTGCGGGGCGGTGTCGGTGCCGAACCACTTCTCCAGGTTCACCGTGATGGTCAACTTCATGTCGGTGCTCAGGAAGTGCTGGATGTCGGCCAGCAGCCGGCGGGACGCCGCCCCGGTGAGGTTGTAGCGCTCGTTGAACAGCGCCAGGAAGTCGGAGTCCACCGGTGCCATCGCCGCCTCGTCCGCCTCGAGTTGGGCGAGGTGGCGCTCCTGGCCCTCGGTGACGCCGGCCCGCGGCGTCACCGCGACCTGCTGGGTGGGATTGGCGACCTCCGCCTTCAGTTCGTCCAGCATCTGTTGCGCGTCGCCGGTCAACGTCAGCGACTCGGCCTCGCCCTTACCACCGGGCTGCCAGGTGGGCTCCTGGCTGCCGAAGGTGCGCTTGAAGAACTCCGGCGAGTATTCGCCGTGCGCCTCCGCGCGGTTGAAGTCCCCGGCGGGATCCTTCACCAGGGCCTTCTGCTGATCCTTGGTGTAGGTGGACAGGGCCGCCTGCCAGCGCTCCGACATCAGCTCGAACACCTTGGCCGGCGTCAGGTCCGCATGCTTGCCGGCCATGGTGATGATCTGCTGCGCGGCGATCTCCTTGCGAATCTCGCGGTGCATGTACTGGGTGACCGGGTCGCCCCCGGACAGCGCCTTGGCCAGCGCGAGCACGTTGTTGCGGACCTTCTTGTTGCCCGTGGGGCGCTTCTTCTTCAGCTTGGCGCCGATGTCCGCCTCGAAGATCTCGAACATCTGGGGCATCAGCGTGCTGGTGACGGACGGGTCGTTCAGCTCCTCGGCGAACTGGTGGGCGATCCGCTCCAGCGCCGCGGACAGCATCATGGCGTCCCGGAGGTCGACGTCCTCGTCCTTCTTGGTGGCGATGTGCGCCTTGTAGGCCCGCAGCGTCTGTTCGATCCGTTCCTGCACCAGCTCGTCGCGGAACGTCTCGCCCATCTTCGCCTTGAACTGGGGGATGCTGCGCAGCGCGGAGACGATCTGCTTGGTCGTCAGGGCGGTGCGCCGTCGGATGACCCCGTCCTGACCGGGCCGGGTGGCGGCGGCCGTGGACCGCTCAGGCGTGCGGGACAGATGCCGGCGGTCGGCCCGGCCCGCCTCCGGGGCGGGATCGTCGCGGAACCCCGTCACCGACCGGCGGAGCACGTCGCCGCGCGTGACCGTCGGGCCGAGCGGTGCCTCGGCCGGCTCCGCGCCGATCAGCAGCCCGCGCGCGGGGCGAAGGACGGTCCCGGTGGCCGCGCCGTCCGTGACGTCACTCGACCGCCCGTCGGGATCGGCGGCGCGTTCCCGGAGGCGACGTACCCTGACAGAGTCGACCGCTGTACCCACGTCGCGCTCCCGTGTTCCGGTGATCCAGATCAACATCGAAGCACCCCGCGGTCACCTGCGACAACGCGCCAGGCGGGTGAATCTGGCGGGAGTCCGGGCGCCGGTCGTGACGCCGGGCCCGACTCGGTGCCGCGGCTCCACACCTGGCTCGGATCGGCCGGGGGGCGATTGGCGGTGCCCGTGTCCGACGGGTACAGTGGACCGCTGGCGCGCGTGTCGCGCTGGTTTGCTGTGGCCGCAGACCGGCGCCGACTCCCTCGACGTGACACCCGCAGGCGTACCGATGCCGGCCGGTTCGGCCTTCGTCGGTGCGCTGAGGCATGCCTGCCCCCGTCCGGGAGGGGCCGGTGGCGCAGCACCGCCCGGAGACGTAACAAGCAGACAGCAACAGATTGTGGAGGATATGGCCAAGAAGGATGGGGCCATCGAGGTCGAGGGTCGCGTGGTCGAGCCCCTGCCCAACGCGATGTTTCGCGTGGAGCTGGAGAACGGTCACCGGGTCCTGGCCCACATCAGCGGCAAGATGCGGCAGAACTACATCCGCATCCTTCCCGAGGACCGCGTGGTCGTGGAGCTCTCGCCCTACGACCTGTCCCGCGGTCGGATCGTCTATCGCTACAAGTGAGCCGCCCCGGAGCCGGCAGGCGGCAACCCGCCGGCCGTCCGAGGCACCAGAGAGCATCAGCCACACGCACCGCGTCAGCCCAGAACCACCCGCACTGCGCCAGCCGGCCGGCACCGCCACCGGCCGGCACCAGGAGAGAGAGCAATGAAGGTCCAGCCCAGCGTCAAGAAGATCTGCGACAAGTGCAAGG
>JBIQML010000136.1:0-9532 GCA_044463405.1 Nakamurella lactea
AATGTCACCTCGGTGCGAAACGCCCAGCCGCTGCCCAGGTGTCGCTCCAGCCAGGCCACCGGGTCCAGATCCTCCGGAGGCCGGAACCCGGTGGGCAACACCTCGACCGACTCCACCCTGTCCACTCGGTAGGTGCGGACCTCGCCGGGCCCGTGCGCGAAGCACAGCAGGTACCACATCCGGAAGCGGACGACCACCGCCCACGGGTCGACGTCGGTGGCGGTCCGGTGCCCGGACGCCGCGCGGTAGGAAAGGTGCACCCTCCGGCGGGCGGCCACCGCCCCCACCAGGGCGCTGGTCAGGTCGGGATCGGGTCGAGCGGCGTCGGACCGCGGGACGGCGAGCGCGTGCTGCCGCATCGCCCTGGCGGGCCCGGCGATCGAGTCCGGAAGCGCCTGGATCAGCTTGCCCAACGCAGCCCCGACCAGGTCGGTGGGGTCGTCGGCCGCGTGCTGCCCGTCCAGCACCGCCATCACCAGCGCCAGCGCCTCGGCCGTCGTGAACACCATGGGCGGCAGCCTGAGCCCGCGCCCGATCCGGTACCCGCCGTACGGTCCCGGCGTGGAGATCACCGGGATGTCGGCCTCGCGCAGGATCGCGATGTACCGGCGCGCGGCCCGGTCGGTGACTCCCAGCCGGCCCGCCAGTTGGTCCGCGGTCATGCCCGGAGAACGCTGCAGCAGGTCGAGGGCCAGCAACGCCCTCGCCGTGGGACTGATCTCACCGGATGGCACACCGAAGTGTAACCAGGAAGTGGTCCGTCCTGGATAGGCCCTACGGTGGCTGCCATGACTGCTACCGACACCATTGACCGCATCACCGTGATCCGGGACGAGGCCCAGCGCTTCGCCGACGTGCTGGCCACCACGGCCCCCGAGGCACGCTGTCCCACCTGTCCGGACTGGGACGCCGCCGACCTGCTCTGGCACCTGACCGAGGTGCACTCCTTCTGGGCCGGCATCCTGGGCAGCAACGCCAGGACCGACGAGGACATGGAGGCCGTCGAGGCGGCTAAGCCCGACCGTCCGGGCAGCATTGCCGACATGCTGCCGGTGCGCGCCCGGGCGACCGAAGCGCTGCTGGAGCAGCTGACGGCGCTGGACGACGCCGAACCCCGCTGGTCCTGGTGGGAGCCCGACCAGACCGTCGGCTTCACCCGACGGATGCAGACCTACGAGGCGACGATCCACCGGGTCGATGCGGAACTGACTGCCGGGCAGGCAATCTCGCCGATCTCGCCAGCCGTTGCGGCGGGTGCCGTTGACCACTGCGTGGACGTCATGTGGGGCTGGATGCCGGACTGGGCGAGCTACGAACCCCAGGCGGTCGTGCAGTTCACGGCCTCCGACACCGGGCAGCGCTGGCTGGTCGAGGTCGGCCACTGGTTCGGCACCGGCCCGGAGTCCGGAAAGGAATTCGACGAGCCCCGGGCGGTGCGCGCCGGAGACGGCGCGGTCCCGGTCGCCACCGTCACCGCCCCGGTGCAGGATCTCGCGCTGTGGGCGTGGACCCGCGGCGGCTCCGTCCGCATCACCGGCGATGCCCGCGGGGTCTCGGCGGTGGAAGCGTTGATCGCCAACGGAATTCAGTAGGAGAGGAGCGGAACATGGCCGAAGTTGTGCTGTTCCATCACGTGCAGGGGCTCACCGAGGGCATGCTCGCGTTCGCCGACGCGCTGCGGTCCGGCGGGCACACCGTGCACGCACCCGATCTGTTCGAGGGGGCGCTGCCGGCGACCGTTCAGGACGGGATCGCGCATGCCAACGAGCTGGGGGAGAAGACGCTTGCCGAGCGCGCGGACCGGGTGGTCGCCGACCTCCCCGCGGGACTGGTGTTCGCAGGCTTCTCGCTGGGGGCGGCGACGGCGCAGCGCTATGCGCAGACCCAGCCTGGTGCCCGGGGTGCGCTGTTGTACGAGGCGTGCCTGCCGCTCACCGGCGACTGGGCCATCGGCCCGTGGCCGGCCGGCGTTCCGGTGCAGATCCACGGCATGGACGCCGACCCGTTCTTCGCGCTGGAGGGCGATCTGGACGCCGCCCGGGAGCTGGTCGCCTCGATCGGGCCCGAGCTGGGAGAGCTGTTCACCTATCCGGGCGACCGGCACTTGTTCACCGACAGTTCGCTGCCGTCCTACGACCGGGAGGCGACAGAGTCGGTGCTGCAGCGGTCACGGGAGTTCCTGGCCCGCCTCGGGTGACGTCGCGTGCCCGGTGCGGTTGGTCGCCGGGACGCGACGCGTCACCCGATGAAATAGATCAGCCCGCGGCCGGCGGCCGCCTGGCGCACGGTGAATTCCCTGGCGGCCTTGACGTACTGCGCGACATGTCCGAGATCGCCCGCCAGGTGGTCCGGGTGTCGCGCCCACGCCGGCATGGCACTGATGTCAGCGTCGGTGACGGTGTCCAGATCCCGTGCCACCTCGGCGACCTGCGACGGCGAGCGCCCTTGTCACGCCAATTCGACCAAAGGACCGACCCCTATGGATGCCTCGCCGCTGCGCCAGTCCATCCGAGCGCTGGTGGACGCCGCCGGCCTCGTCGCCGCTGTCGGCGAACCCAAGGGCCCTCCGCCGCAGGGAGAATGGGACGCCGACCAAATCCTGGCGCACGTCAGCCGGGTGAACGCGATGACCCTGGCGGCCGCCCATGCGGTGGCCGCGGGGGCACGGCCCAGCTATGACAACCGGATCGCGCAGGATCGTTGGACCATCGCCACCACGGTCGACAGTGCCGGCGGCACCGAGGGATTGTGTGCGCGTCTGCGCAATCAGGCCGCCGCCCTGGGCATGCTGGGCGATGCGCTGCTGAGCCAGCGTGACCTGGGCACCCGGGTCCCGACGCTGATGGTGTCCAACGACGCCGTGATGGTGGACCAGCCGCTCCCGTTGCGGGACCTGATCGTCGGCCTGGCCGAGCAGGAGATCCCTGGCCACACCCGGCAGTTGCTCGCGCTGCTGGACTGACGTCCGCCCGGCCCGGCACCGCCGCCGATGCGCACCATGCGTCGCACCTCGGTAAGTCCAAGGGGCGTCGGCGATCCGCTCGCTCGGAGGCGGGCCAGCACCGTGCCGCCGTGGATCCCGATGACCTGCCCGGTGGTGAATCCGGCCTGTTCCGACGCGAGGTAGGCCACCAGCGCGGCAACCTCCTCCGGGGTGCCCGGACGGCCCATGGGGATGCGCGCCGAACGCTGCTCGACCAGTTCCGGAGTGCGCCGGTCGTCCCAGAAACCGGTGTCCGGTATGAACCCCGGCGCCACCGCGTTGACGGTGATCCCCTCGGGGGCCAGGCTCGCCGCGAGGTCGGTCATCCAGACGTTCAGCGCTCCCTTGGCCGCGCCGTAGGATCCCGACCCGCGCAGCGCGGCCACCGACGACATGACGATGATCCGCCCGCCGGGCCGGGCCAGCCGATCCTGCAGCGCCGCGTGCACCAGCACGGCCGACAGGACGTTCAGCCGGTAGTCGGCGATCCAGTCGTTCGCGATGTCGGCGAGCGTGTGGCCAGTGGTGGGGGATGTGCCGCCGGCGTTGTGCACCATGACGTCCAGCCGGTCCGGCATCCGGTCCGCCAGCCGCGCCACCGCCTCCGGGTCCGTCAGGTCGGCGGCGAAGGTCGAGACGGGGTCGCCGAGCTCGTCGGCGACGCGGGCCAGCACGTCGGCGCGGCGGCCGACGATCGTGACGGCCAGGCCGTCCGCGACGAGCCGGCGGGTGATGGCTAGTCCCAGTCCGGTCCCGCCCCCGGTGACGAGTCATGGTGTGACCCTATGCGCCGCCGGTCCAGGGCATCCTCGTGGCAGGCACCTCGACCGGTCTTGCTCCAGGCGGAGGCGAAGTCGGCTACCGGCGCCAGAACTCGACGGCGATCTCGCGCAACTGTTCGCTGAACCGGCCGGTGGGGCTGACTTCGTCGAGCAGGCTGCGCAACTCGTGCTCGAACTCCTCAAGGCGGTCGCCGAACAGGTGCGGGGCGGCGTACGACAGCGAGAACACGCTGGCCACTACCTCATCGGCGCTGCGGTTGACGATGGTGCCGGGGACCGTACCGTGTACCGGACCGGTGAAGCCCGCTGCGCGGAATATCTCCGCGTCGGTGCGTCCGCGGTTGGTTTCGCTGACCTGGTCGAAGGTTCGAAAGCCGCTGCCGGCACGGCGCTGCGGTCCGAGGAACGTCGCCAACAGGTCGTCGATGCGAGCCCGGGGCACCGGGGGGTGCTCGAGGCGCTCCGTGGTGTCGACGCCCTGGTGGGTGGTGGCGTGCACGTAGGCCACGGCGCCGCCGTCTCCCAGCAGCCGGGCGAGAAGCGCGGTGACGACTGGCTTGTCCATCCAATGGAAGGACTGCGCCATCGTCACCACGCGGAACGGACCGAGGTCCGGCGACACGTCCTCGGCCCGGCTGTGCAGCCAGGTGATGGTGTCGATCCCGGCTGCGGACGCCTGGCGCCGCGCCTCGGCGATCATCTGCTCGTCGGCGTCCACACCGACGGCCTGCTCGAAGCGGGGAGCCAATAGCACGGTCAGCGACCCCGGTCCGCAGCCCAGGTCCAGCAGGCGTCCGCGGCCGTCCAGGGCGAGTTCGCCGGCGATCAGGTCGACCAGGTCGGGCGGGTACGGCACCCGGCCCCGGACGTAGAAGGCGGCGGCACCGGCATACAGCGACGGATCCCACCTCCAGGATCCGCTGGCGCCTTCGGTCACCCGCTCATCATGCCTCTCCCGGTGTGCCGCAACACCCCGAGGGCTGCGACAGGATCGCCGGCGCAGCGGTCCGCTAGCCGGCGGGCCCCTACCGACCACATCGTCCGCGCCCGGCTAACGGGGGACGGGTTCCGCGCCGGGCTGCGCCGTCGCCGGAGCGGAATCGGTGCCGCGGGAGTCGATGCCGCGGAACATCGCCCACGCGATTGCTGCCGCCGCCAGCACCAGGATCCCGGACGCCAGGCAGACGACCCGGATCCCGACCATGTCGCCCAGCAGCCCGCCGATCGCCATCGAGGCGATGCTGGTGCTGGCGATGGCGGCGGACACCACCGACCCGACCCGGCCGCGCATGTCGTCGGGCACGCTGGTCTGGGCGATCGTGGACACCATCGCTTGCATCGGTGTGACCATCAGGCCGACGATCAGCATGACCACCAGCAGTTGCCAGACCGCGGTCACCCCGGCGACGGCGGCGATACCGGTGCCGACGCCGACCAGGCCGAGGGTGACGATCGTCGTCGGGGCCAGGCGTCGCGCCAGCGTGGCGACCAGCGCGGCGGCGATCAACATGCCGGCGGTCTGGGCGGCGTCGATGCCGGCCATCCAGGTGGGGGAGACCTGCAGCAGGTTGACCACCAGCGGCACGAACAGCACGTTGACCGCGCCCACCCCCAGCATGGTGACCGCGAGGGAGATGGCCATTCCGGACAGCACCCGCGACCGCGTCACGACCTTGAGACCGGCGGCCACCGAGGAGCTCGCGGAGGTGCGGGATGTGCCGGTCGGATCGATGCGGCCGGTGGCGGCGGTGACCCGGCTGACCAGTGCGGCGGAGGCCAGGAACGTCGCGGCGTCGAGGACGAAGCCCACCCATCCCAGGCCGAACACGCCGAACAGGGCTCCGGCGATCCCGGCCCCGACCACGCCGCCGATCACCTGCGACGCCTGGGCGAGCGAGTTCGCGGACGGCAGGCCGGGTCTGGGCACGATGTGCGGCAGCAGGGCGCCGCGGGCCGGGCGGAAGAAGCTGGCGACGCCCGCTTGCACGAAGCCGAGGGCGTACAGCAGCGGCACCAGGGCGGGCGTCTGGACCAACACGAAGCACGACACGATCCCGGCCCGGGCCAGGTCGCTGACGATCATGGTGCGGCGCCGGTCCCAGCGGTCGACGTAGGCGCCGGCGATGAGCCCGACGGTGAGCGCGGGCAGGGCCTCAGCGATGGCCATCCCGGCCACCGCGGCCGTCGATCCGGTGAGGTGGTTGATCACCAGCAGGGCGAGCAGCATGGTGATGCCGTCACCGATGTCGCTGATCACCTGCCCGCCGAAAAGGCTGCGGTAGTCGCGGATGCGCAGCACCTCGCGCACGCCGATGGTCGCCCGGGGGACGCCGGCCGCCTGGCCGGGCGGGGTGGTGCCGGGTTCGGCGGTCGTCATGGACGCACGTCACCGCGGGGGTAGAAGCCGATGATGATCCCGTAGTCGTCGCCGTCGGGGTCGTCGTAGCGTTCGATCTCGGAGAGCCTGGCGATCTCCTGCTGGATCTTGGCGACGTTCGCTGGGCTCAACCTGGCGGTTCCGGTGGCCAGGGACGCGCTGCGTGATGTGGACGCGCCGGCCTCATCGGCCGCGAAATTGTCTCGCATCCCGGCGGCGAACTCGGCCCGGGCGTTCTGGAACATGGCGTTGAACATGGACAGCGCGGCAGCCGCCTTGTCGCCGAGCGGCACCTGTTCCGCGGCGAGCAGGTCGCGGTCGAAGCGGTAGGACGGCGCCACGGCCGCATAGCTGCGCTCGGTGATCCCGGAGACCAGGCGGGTGGTGGCGACCTTCAGGAATCCATTTGATTCCAACATCTTGAGATGCCGGTACAGGGCGGTCTGCTTCATCCCGATTTCGGCGGCCAGTTCCTTGGCGGTCCAGCCGCGGGTGAGGTCGCGGCACGCCACCGAGAGGATCTTGATGCGCACCGGGTCGGAGACGGCCTTGAGCATCTCCAGGTTCTTGATGATGACCTCGTCCATTCACTGTCCCTTCAACGTTCACTCCGGGGTGAATACTGAGAAGGTACTGCGCTCGAGCCCGCGAGGTCAAGCAGGGTCACCCGAAAGGCTGGGGTCACGGAATTTTCGTAACGAACGGGAGATTCCAGACGAGGGATGGGCGACACCGAAGGGCGCGCACCGCCCAGCATTCGAAAGGCTCCACATGACCGCACCGGCCAGCTGGAAGCGGATGAAGCTCCGCTACGCCGGGACCTGCAGGGAGTGCGGTATGCCCGTCGGGCAGGGTGTGACGGCCGTGTATGACAAGGCCGCCCGCGCGGTGATCTGCCTGCCGTGCGCCGAGACATTGCATCCTGCCGAGGCACCGACCGGTGCGCCGGAACCGGCAGCGGCAGGCATACCCGCGGGGCGGCCGGAACCCCACGCCGCGGTGGGCCTCGCACCGCAGGCGCCGGGGGAGTCCGCAGGGCCCATGCCGCCGGTGCCGACGAATGCCCTGCCGCCAGTACCGCCGGCCCTGCCGCCGGTGCCGGCGAACGCCGTGCCGCCCGTGCCGCCGAGATCCGCACGGCCGATACCGGTGCAGGCAGCAGTCCCGGCACCGGTGGACACCGGCACGGCCGGCGCATCCGCCCGCCGGGAGTTCGAGCGGCGCGCCGCCAAGCGCGAACAGCGCATCCGGCAGCGGCATCCGAAGCTGGGCGGGCTGATCCTGGCATTGAGCGACGATCCACAGAGCACGACCGCCTGGCGCACCGGAGCCAGGGGAGAGGAACTGCTCGGCAGGCGCCTGGACGAGCTGGCGGGCAGCGGCGTCCGTGCCCTGCATGACCGTCGGATCCGTGGCAGCCGGGCCAACATCGACCACATCGCCATCAGCTCCGCGGGCGTGTTCGTCCTGGATGCCAAGCGGTACAAGGGCCGGCCGACCCTGCGCGTGGAGGGCGGCATCCTGCGACCGCGGACCGAGACGTTGATGGTCGGTGGTCGCAGGTGCAACCCGCTGGTCGAAGGGATGCACAAGCAACTCGGTCTGGTGCAGTCGGTCATCGGTCACGACGTGCCGATCACCGGCATGCTGGTGTTCATCGACGCCGACTGGCCGTTGATCGGCGGTGACTTCGTGACCCGTCACGTCCGCGTCCTATGGCCGAGGAAGGCCACCGAGCGCATCCTGGCGCCGGGACCCCTCACGGCGCAGCGGGTCGACGAACTGCACCGTCTGCTCGCCAAGGTCTTCCCGCCGGCGTGAGGTGGTCGGGAGAGTGCCCAGATGCCTGCGCATCTGCTCGCTCTAGGTGTATTGACATAATGTGCATTATCGGCGATTGCCTCTTTCGGGTCAGGAGCGTGGGCTACCGTCCATCACATGCCCACCGCGATCGCCGTGACCGTCCGTCCACACCCCGTCAACGGATGGTTCCTGCGAACGATCGCGCGCCCTGTCGTCGTGATCGACGGCGCCGAGTACCACGCACGCTGGTCGCGCCGGCGGACCGTCCCGGTGCGGCCCGGTGAGCACACTCTGGCCGTCGGCGTGCGCTACCGCGGCACGCCGTGGCTGTTGGGCTCCCGGCCGAGCCCTCGCCGGGTCGATATCGTCGCCGACGAGACTCAAGGGTTCACCGCGCGGAACGGGCCACTGAACCAAGCCTTCCGGCTCAAGGAGTTCAGGCCCGCCCGCCCTCTCCGCTACCGCTGAGATCCACCCAATACGTCACTGTGACGTATTGGGTGGATCTGACGGGCATCGGGGCGACGATCCTGGGCGTTGATCGCCACACTTCGCAACCGTTCTTCGTCGGTCGTCTGCGCCATCGCCCGTGCTTCGGTGTCGTATCGAGGTGGCGTATCGAGCCATCGAGCGACAGCTAGGTCGGCGTTCCGGTTCGGCACCGGCCTGTCGACGACTCGTCCAACCACAGGGTCCCACGCACACGGTCCCACGTGCCCGGAGCAGACGGTACCCGGGCGGCGCCAGAGTCTAGGAACCACAGGAGGAGTCGCGCAGATCCCCGCTCATCGCTATGCACCGTTGGGAGAACCACTCCACTTTAATACGTCACTGTGACGCAATGGACGGGTACATCGCAGGCACCGCATGACGATCTTCAACGGTCGGCTCCCGTGGTCAGATCGTCCGGGTGGCCGGCGCCGATGCGGGGCCACTGCGCGACGGGACGTCCGTCCGGCCATGTCGTCACCGGCGGCCAATCCGGTCCCCCGCCGGCGGTGCGCATCGATCGATGATGCGGCCAGCCGGTCGGCGAGTCCTCCCACTGTTCCTGCCGACCGTAGACCGTCAGGTTCATGAGCGCGTAGTTGTAGTCCATGGCCTCCACGCCACGACGTTTCGTCCAGTAGGTCTCGAAGACCCGGTCATCATGTCGCAGGTAACAGACCAGGTGGAACAGGCCCGCCTCGCGACCGATCAGCAGCACGTCGAGTGACGGCTGCGCCGAGTACCACGGCATCCGCCAGCCCATGAACTCCCTGTACCGCAGGCTTTCCCGGTATGAGGGGTCCGGGTCTGTCCCCGCCTCGGCCGTGTTGCGGCCCTGGCAGAACACCGCGAGGGTGACGTCCCGCGAATGCAGCGGCGACAGTTCGTGGACCTGGCCGGTGAAGAAGGTGCATCCCTCGCACTGTTGCGCCGCGGGCCTGCCCGGGTTCCACATGAAGTAGTAGGCGATCAACTGGTGGCGGCCCTCGAAGGTCTCCAGCAGCGTGGTCGCGCCGTGCGGTCCGATCAGTTCCAGGTCGGCATCCACCTCGACCATGGGAAGTCGCCTGCGGGCGGCGGCGAGCGCGTCGCCCTGCC